>JAFDWA010000100.1 GCA_018268735.1 Actinomycetota bacterium
GCGCTCCCCGGCAACCCGATGGCCTCTCTCGGTGTGGTCGGCGCCGGCGGCGTGCTCGACGCTGCGTTCGACCTGCTCCGCTTCCGGTTCCGCCGGCTCGTCGCGCTCGCCGTGGTCGTCGTGGTCCCCGTCCGCCTCTTCGACCTCTGGACGTCGGTCGCCATGGGCACGACGCGGTCGAGCATCGACAGCACCTCGAACGTGCGGGTCCTGGACTCCGTCGGTGCCGTCGGTGGTGCGGCCGTCTGGGTCGCCGTGGCGCAGTCCTTCGGCCTGTTCCTCCTCGGCATGGCGGTCGGTCACCTCGTCGCCGGCTGGATGCAAGGTCGCGACGATCCCTTCGGCGCCGTCGTCGCTGCAGTTGCCAGGAGGATCTGGGTGGCGCCGGTCGTCGTCGTGGTCGCCCTCGTCCTCAAGATGGCGGCGGCCTGCTTCGGCGGAGTGGGCTTCTTCGCGGTGGATGCCCTCCTGCTGGTCGCGGCCCCGGTCGCCGGTGCCGAGCATCTGGGTCCGTTCGCCTGCATCGGTCGATCGCTCCGACTGAGTCGTCGCGCGTACGGCGTGGCGCTCGCCGTCAGCATCGGCGGCTTCATGATCTCGATGCTGCTGCGGATCGCTCTGCTGCTGGGTCCGTCGGTCCTGGTCGCCGCGATGTCGATGCCGAAGCAGGTCGAGGTCCTCGTCGAGCAGGCGGCGTCGCTCACCCTGCTCGTCACGCTGCCGCTCACCGCCTGCATCGCAGCGCGCGCCTACGTCGAGCTGCGCTGCCGCGTCGAGGGTCTCGACCTCCGCCGGAGGGCCAGGATCGGGGAGCTGCTGGGGGAGGGGCGACGTGGCCGGGGGTGATCCGACACCGCTGCGCTCCGGTGGGAGGACCTCCCGGTGTCGGATCCGCGAGCGGCACGCACCCGACGCGATCGGGTGGTCCGCCCTCACCCCCAGGTTCATGTCGGTCGTGGGTTCGGCGCTCCTGCTGCCGGCGACGATCGCAGGCGCCGCGGGTCCCGCCGGAACCGGCTCCGCAGGCACCGAGGACCCCGCGGCGGTTCGCGAGCAGGTCCGCAGGGTCATGTCCAGGCCGGAGTTCTCCTACCGGCCGTCGATCCTGGAGCGCTTCGGCCGGTGGGTCGGCGACGAGCTCCAGAAGCTGTTCGGCGGGTCCGGCGCGCCCGGTGCGGGAGGGGTCTTCGGCGGTGGCATCGGCTCGCTCGTGGCGTGGCTGCTGATCGTCGCGGCGGGCGTGGCGCTCGTGGTCCTGCTCGTGCGGATCATCGCGACGAGGACGCGGTCTGCCCCGCGGGAGCGCACCCCGACGCCCGACATCGAGGTGGAGCACCGTCGGACTGCGAAGGACTGGGCAGCCGACGCTGCCCGCCTGGAGGCTGCGGGCCAGTGGAAGTCGGCGATGCGCGCCAGGTTCCGACACCTCGTGCGGGTCCTCGTCGACCGCCACCAGCTTCCCGACGTCGCCGGCCGGACCACCGGCGAGCTGCGTGGCGACCTGCGTGCGTCGACGCCGACGGCGACGGCGGACTTCGACAGCTGCTGCATCCTGTTCGAGCTGCCCTGGTACGCCGACGCTGCGACAGGTCCGGAGGAGAGCGCACGGTTCCGTGCTGCTGCGGACCGCGTGCTCGCGGCACCGGTCGCGCACCCGCTCGGGATCGTCTCGGGGCCACAGCTCGCGACGGCAGATATCGGCTCCGTCGGCACAGCTCCCGGCGATGGTGACGCCGCACTCGGAGCAGGCAGGCGATGAACGCCCCGGATCGTCGCGGTCGCGGCATGTGGATCGGCGTCGTGGTGGTCGTCGCGGCGCTGGGCATCGTCGTGGTGTGGTCGGGTCGGCGCAGCGCTGCGCTGCCGTTCGACATCGGGTCGTCGGCCCCTGACGGCTACCGGGCGATCGCGATCCTGCTCCGCGAGCACGGGATGGACCCCTCCACGGTGACCGCGGCGTCGTTGGAGGACCGGCCCGTGACGCGACGGTCCGTGCTCGTCGTGCCGGTCCCCGACCTGCTCGACGCCGCCGAGCAGCGACATGTGCTCGACGTCGCCCGATCCGGGGGCCTCGTCGTCCTGGGCAGCCCGCGACGGTCGGATGGGGCCACGGCCGAGGACCGGGCGGGCCGACCCTCGAACGCGGCGGGCTCGGTCAGCGGGCGGAGCCTCGCGGACACCCGCGCCGATCCGACCCGGCCCGGCACCTGCGACATCGACCGGCTCCGAGGCCTCGGCCCGATCGACACCGCGTTCGCTGAGCCCGTCGAGCTCCGCGGCGGCGAAGGAACCTGCTACGGGGACCGCTCGGGCTCCTACGTCACCGAGGAGCGGTTCGGTGACGGGGTCCTCGTCACCCTGGGGTCGCCGTACATGTGGAGCAACGCGCGCCTGCAGCCGGCGAAGGAGGAGGGCGGCCAGCCCCTCGACAACGCGTCGCTCGCCCTGAGGCTCCTCCAACCCGTCGGGGAGGGTGCAGATGCGCTCACCGACGTCGAGCTCGTCGCCGCCACCCCCACCGCCGGCGTCCGTCCGAACGGGGTGCGCAGCCCGCTCGAGCTGCTGCCGACCGGCGTCGAGCTCGCGCTCGCCCAACTCGTCGCCGCCTTCGTCCTCTACGCGTGGTGGCGATCGCGTCGCCTCGGCCACGTCGTCGTCGAGCGCATGCCCGTCGAGATCGCCGGCTCCGAGCTCGTCGTCGCGGTCGGTGACCTGCTCCGTCGCCGGGGCAGTCCGGCTCGAGCGGCGCAGACGCTGCGTCGAGACAGCTGCCGGCGCCTTGCCCGGGGACTCGGCCTTCCTGCCGACGCGTCGACCGAGACGATCGTGGCCGCCGTCGCGATCCGCACCGGCGATGATCCCACGCGGCTCACCGGGATCCTCGCCGAGGATCCGGTCGACTCACCCGAGGCGCTCGTGCGCCTCGCCGGGGCCCTGTCCGAACTCCGCCAGGAGGTGCTGTCCAGCCATGTCTGACCCGACCACCCCACCGCCGTACCCGCCGACGGCGCCACTCGTGGAGGCGACGACCCTCCACGAGGGCGAAGATCCGAGGCAGGCGGTCCTCGCGCTGCGCGACGAGATCGGCAAGGTCGTCGTGGGACAGGAGGGAACCCTCTCGGGACTCGTCGCAGCGCTGCTGGTGCGCGGCCACGTGCTGCTCGAAGGCGTGCCCGGCGTCGCGAAGACGCTGCTCGTCAAGGCGATGGCGCAGGCGCTCGACCTGCAGTTCAAGCGCGTCCAGTTCACGCCGGACCTCATGCCGTCGGACGTCACGGGCCAGCTCGTTCTCGATCGGACCGCCGCCGACGGGATGCGCTTCAGGGAGGGTCCGATCTTCACGAACCTGTTCCTCGCGGACGAGATCAACCGCACCCCGCCCAAGACGCAGTCGGCGCTGCTCGAGGCGATGGAGGAGCGCCAGGTCACCGCGGAGGGCGTCGCTCGGAGCCTGCCCGACCCGTTCGTGGTGATCGCGACGGAGAACCCGGTCGAGCACGAGGGCACCTATCCGCTGCCCGAGGCGCAGCTCGACCGGTTCATGTTCAAGCTCCTCGTCGGCTATCCCAGCCTCGATCAGGAGGTCGAGGTCCTGGCTCGCCACCACCGCGGCCTCGACCCCCACGACGTCGCGGCGGCGGGCGTCCGACCGGTCGCGGGCGCCGGCGACCTGATCCGGGCGCGACACCACGTCGACGCCGTCGACGTGCAACCCGCCGTGCAGCAGTACATCGTCGCGATCTGCCGTGCGACGAGGGAGTCGCCCTCGGTCGAGCTCGGTGTGTCGCCCCGAGGTGCTGCCGCGCTGCTGCACGCGTCGAAGGCGTGGGCGTGGCTGTCGAACCGGACCTACGTGACGCCCGACGAGGTCAAGGCCGTCGCCAAGCCGACGCTGCGGCACCGCCTCGTCGTCCGGCCCGAGCTCGAGCTCGACGGCATCACCGCCGACGGTCTGCTCGACAGCGTCCTCGCGACCGTGCCGGCGCCTCGCTGAGCCGAGCTCGTCGAGCGGTCCCGTGAGCATCCTGCCGACCCGTCGAGCCGCGCTGCTCGCCGTGCTGGTCGCCGTCGTGCTGGTCGGCTTCCCCGGCGACGACGTCGACGTGCTCGTCAGCGTCGCGGTGATCACGACGGCCATCGTGGCCGTCGTGGTCCTCGACGCGCTCGTCGGAACCTCGCCGGGCCGCCTGGAGCTGCGACGACAGCACCCGCCCGTCGTCGAGGTGGGCCACGAGGCGGCGCTCACCTGGACCATCGCCTCCGACGCGTCCCGCCGGTTGCGGATCCACGCCGCCGATGACCTCGCGCCGTCCCTGCACGCCGTGAGCCGACGGCTCCGGGTCGATGTCCCCGGAGGTGATGCCGTGCGCGTCTCGACGGCGATCCGACCGTCGCGGCGTGGTCGCTTCGAGATCGGACACCTCACGGTGCGCATCGACGGACGACTCGGTCTCGGTTCGAGGCAGCGATCCGTCCCGCTCCGGACGGTGCTGCGCGTGCACCCGGCGTTCCCTTCACGCGACGACGCGGAGATCCGCATCCGGCGGGCCCGGATCCTCGAGATGGGGATCCGGACCGCCCGCGGGCTCGGCGGTGGAACGGAGTTCGAGCAGCTCCGCGAGTACGGACCCGACGACGAGTTCAGGCGCATCGACTGGACCGCCACCGCCCGAGCCGGCCGGCCGATCGTGCGCACCTACCGCGCCGAGCGGAACCAGAGCGTGGTGGTCATGGTGGACAACGGTCGCATCATGGCCGGCCGGGTCAGCGGGGTCCCCCGCGTCGAGCACGCGATGGATGCGGCCATGATGCTGACCGCCGTCGCCACGCGGCTCGGCGACCGGTGCGGACTGGTCGCGTTCGACCGCGTCGTGCGCAGCGTCGTCGCCCCGGCCCGCCACCGCGACCAGGTCGGACGGGTCGCGGAGGCGCTCTACGAGCTCGAACCCGAGTTGTCCGAGTCGGACTACTCCGGTGCCTTCGCGGAGGTCGTCACCCGCCACCGACGCCGCGCGATGCTCGTGCTCCTGAGCGATCTCAACGAGCAGGCCGTCACCGACTCGGTGCTGCCGGCGCTGCCGCTGCTCACGCGGACGCACCTCGTCGTCGTCGCCACGGTGCAGGACCCTCAGATCCAGGAGTGGGCGACGGAACCGGTCGGCGACCCGGAGGGCGCCTACCGCCAGGTGGCCGCCGTGCAGGCGCTGTCCGAACGAGAGCGGACCGCGCTGCGGCTCCGGGCCTCCGGGGCGATCGTCGTCGACGCGCCGCCGGGACGGCTGGGATCGGACCTGACCGACGCCTACCTGGCGGCCAAGTCGACCGGTCGGCTCTGAGACGGCGCGGAGTGCGCTGCACCCTCACCGAGCAGTCCCGTCGCTCCGTCCCGGACCGCTCGACGTCCGAACCCGACCGTGTACACGACGAACAGCGCCAGGACGGCGCAGCCGATGCCGACGCGGATCGACGTCGGCAGGTCCGACGGCGTCACGAACGCTTCGATGAACCCCGCGATCGCGAAGCACACGACGAGTCCGATCACGATCACCACCGATCGCAGACCGGCGTCACGCAGCGCTGATGCACGTGAGCGATCCCCCGGAGCGATGATCGCCCAGGAGATCTGCAGTCCCGCGCCCCCTGCCACGAGGATCGACGCGATCTCGAGCAGTCCGTGCGGGAGGATCAACCCCCAGAACTGCGGACCCTCGCCGGCGTGGTGCATCACGGCGCCCATGGCCCCGACGTTCAAGCCGTTGGTCGACAGCACCGACACCGGCCCGAGGACCGGCACCACTCCGAGCGCGAACGTCAGGAACGCCACGAACGCGTTGTTGACCGACACCTGCCCGGCGAAGTTCTGGGCTGCCTCCGAGCGGTAGTAGTCGGCGAACTCGCGCTCCGCGATCACACGCTGCAGGTCGGGAGGGATGCTCGCATCGAGCACCCGGTGCGAGCTCGACAACCAGATCCCGACGGCGACCGCGGGGACGAGGAAGCACGCCGCAGCGACCGCCACGAAGCGGCGGCTGTACCAGACCGCCGCCGGGAAGGTCCGTGAGAAGAAGGTCCACACCGCGGTCGCGGGCCGCGCCCGCGTCCGGTAGATGACGACCCGGGCCTCGCCGAGCACCTGGGACAGCCGGGCGTTCAACTCCGGGTCCTGGTAGGTCGTGCGTGCATGGCTCAGCTGGGCCGACACGCGCTGGTACAGCTCGACGAGCTCGGCGACCTCGTCGTCGTCCGCCCCTCCGCGCCGCGACCTGACGTGGCGCGCGAGCTGCTGCAGCCGCCGCCACGACGGGTCGTTGCGCTGGATGTAGCGGTCGATGTCCATGTGGTCGCTCGACCTGCCGGTCGAGTCGTGGGTGAGCCGTGTGCGGGCGGGTGGT
>JAFDWA010000101.1 GCA_018268735.1 Actinomycetota bacterium
GTCACACGGTGTACGGGCTGGACCGCCGCCACGTGCACGCCGTCGACATCGCCGAGGTCGATCGCGGTCCCGAGCCGGCGATGCTGCGCTGCGAGCACTGCGCCAGCCCCGTCACCGTCGCCCCCCGACTCCTCGACCGGTGGGTCGCCACCCCGTGTCGCCGCTACCGCTGCCCGGGCCGCTACCGCGTCGCGGATCCCCGCGACTCCGGCTACTACCGCCGCTTCTACCGCCAGGGTCGCACCCGCCGCGTGGTCGCCGGTGAGCACACCGGCCTGCTGTCGCGGCGCGACCGTGAAGTGCTCGAGACCGCGTTCAAGGACGGCAGCGCGCCCGACGCCCCCAACGTGCTGACCGCGACCCCCACCCTCGAGATGGGCATCGACATCGGCGACCTGTCGACGGTGATGCTCACCTCGGTGCCGCGCAACCCCGCCAACTACATCCAGCGGGTCGGCCGGGCGGGCCGGGCCACCGGCAACGCGCTCGTCACCACCTTCGTCCGAAGCGACACCCACGGCCTGTACTACCTGGCCGAACCCGACGCCATGATCTCCGGCGTGGTCCGCCCACCGGACTGCTACCTGGACGCCGGGGAGACCCTCCGCCGCCAGTACGTCGCCTATCTGATGGACCGCATGGCCGACGGCGCCATCGATGCCGCGCCGATGCCCAACCGGGTCGGCGACCTCATGAAGCGGGGCTACGCCGAGGGCGGGTTGTTCCTGACGCTGCGCGACGCCTCGATCGGTGAACCCGTCCACGTCGAGGCGTTCATCTCGCTGTTCGGCGACCGTCTGGGTGCGGGCGCCGCCGACCGCCTGCGCGACTTCGCCGGCGGCGGCATCGAGTCGCACCTGAAGGACGCCGTCGACCGCTGGCATTCGGACCTGCGCGAGTTGGAGCGCCGTCGCGACCGGCTGAGGAGCGCGGTCGAGGCCCTCGAGGCGCTGCCGCGACCCAGCGCGGATGACCAGGACCTGGTCCGGTCGCTCATCGGCCAACGCAAGGCGGTGACCCGGCTGCTGCGCGAGCACCGCGACGAGTACCCGCTGTCCGCGCTCGAACGCCTGGGTGTGCTCCCCAACTACACGCTCACCGGCGACACCGTCACCCTCAAGGCCACCCTGTGGCGTCGGCCCGACGAACCCGGCCAGCCGTACCCGTCTGCGGTGTCGGAGTTCGACCGGCCCGGCATCCGGGCCATCACCGAGTTCGCTCCCGGCAACAGCTTCTACGTCGCCGGTCACCGCCACCGGATCACCTCCCTGGGGATCGGCACCGCTCAGGAGCCGTTGTACGAGCACTGGCGGATCTGCGCCGACTGCACCTTCGTCGAGCTCGAGTCCCGCGCCGGCGACGACCCGCCCCTCACCGCCTGTCCGCGCTGCGGCGGGCGGGCCATCGCCGACACAGGCGCCGCGCACACCGTGCTGCGGCTGCGGTCCGCGATGGCCGCGTCGGCCGAGGAGGACGCCCGGGTGCTCGACGAGACCGACGACCGGGACCGTGAGCGCTACGAGATGGCCACGCTCGTCGACGTCGACCCCGCGGACGTGCGCGGCGCGTGGCTGCTCGAGGACCGAACCTTCGGCGCCGAGTTCGTCGAGCGGGTCCGGCTCCGCACCCTCAACCTGGGCATCGCGGGAAGGCCCGGGGAGCGCATCGCCATGGGCGGCGTCGATCACCACGTCCCGCGCTTCACCGTGTGCCGACACTGCGGCGCGGTGCGCGACGTGCGCAACGACAACAGGGGGCGCCGGCCCGACCGGCTGCACGAGGGCTGGTGCAAGGTCCGCTCCGGGTCGCAGCGCGAGGCGTGGGACCCGATCGTGCTGGCCCACGAGCTGGCCACCGAGGCGATCCGGCTCGTCGTGCCCGTGTCGATGTACGAGGTCGACGAACGCCTCGCCAGCTTCAAGGGGGCGTTGCTGCTCGGCGTGCGCGACGTCCTCGGCGGCAACCCCGACCACCTGAACGTCGTCGCCTCCGACGCTCCCAACCCGTCGGGCCAGGGCCGCCGCCGCTTCCTGCTCATCTACGACGAGGTGCCCGGCGGCACCGGCTACCTGGGCCCCCTCGCGGACGCCGAATCGGTCCGCTCGATCCTCCATGCGGCCCGTGACGTGATCGCCCGCTGCCCGTGCCGCCACGAGGGGCGCCCGGCGTGCCATCGCTGCCTGCTCGGCGTCGTCGGCCGCCACGAGTACGACCTGGTGCGCCGCGACCTGGCCCGGGACCTGCTCGACGAGCTGCTCGAGGAGCCGTTCCGGCCCAGCGCGGTGGCAACCGTCGGCGACGTCGACATCGGCAGCGTCGAGGAGTCCGAGCTCGAGCGACGATTCAAGGTGGCGCTGCGCGAGTGGGCCGACAACAGCGTCGACGCCGAGGTGACCCTCACCAAGGTTCCCGGCCACGGACGATTCGAGTCCTTCGACCTCACGATCGGCTTCGGCGGAAACACCGTCCGCTACCGCATCGAGGAGCAGAAGGGGCTGACCCGGGTCGGCCTCACCCTGCCCGACCTGCTCATCACCCGGATGGACACCCGGGGACCGAAGATCGCGGTGTACCTCGACGGCTACCAGTTCCACGCCTCACCCGACAACAACCACATCGCCGCGGACGCCCAGAAGCGGGCGACCGTGCGAGCCGAGGGCGCGCTGGTGTGGAACCTGACCTGGGACGACGTCGACAACTTCCACCGGGCGGTCACCGCGGATCCGCCCAAGGCGCCCCCGGACCGGTTGCTGCTCGGCCCCGCCGCGCTCAACGCCGCCCGGCGGGTGCAGCACGGCCGCTCCGGAGCGGTCGACGTCGAAGCCCTCACGCAGAACCCGATGGCGTTGCTGCTGGACCACCTGGTCCGACCCGACCGGGCGGCCTGGCAGCGGGCGGTGCTGTCCGCGGTCTCCGGCCTGGCCTCCACCGGCGAGCAGGTCGCGCTCGACACCGATGGGCTCGGCCCGTGGCTCGACGGCGCCGCGGCGGGGGAGTGGAGCTCCTCACCCGGGTCGCCCGACCCGGTCGCGATGGCCGTCCGCGCCCTCACCCCCGAACAGCTCCCTATCGTGGCCGTCCTCGACCTCGCCGATCCGGACCAGGAGCGGTGGACGGTGCTGTCGGTGCTCGACGACAGCCCGTCCGCAGTCAGCGCACCCGAGCACCGCGGCCGGTGGGCCGACTGGCTGGCCTGGTCGAACCTGCTGCAGTTCCTCGGTGGACCCGAGGACCCCCGCGCCGGCATCTCCTCGGCCATCTCGCTGCACGACTCCTCGGACTGGGACGACCTCTGGCTGCGCCGAACCGCCGAGCCGTCCGAGCCGGATCCGACAGCGGTCCTCAGCCCCGAGCAGGAGGAGGAGCTCGAGTTGATCGGCGTCGGGGCGACCGCCGTTGCCGAGCTCGTGCGCGCTGTCCTCGAACGGGGAGCGCCGCCGTTCGTCGCCGGCTACGAGCTCGACGGCATCCCTCTCGAAGCCGCATGGCCCGAGCGGCGCGTCGCGGTGCTCATCAGCGGCGCAGCCGGACCCGAGCGATGGGACGCCCGCGCCGCATCGGAGTGGACGGTGGAGGAGCTCGTCGCCGCACTGGAGCAAGGCGTGCTGGAGGAGGCACGTTGACCCGATTCGCGATCTCCAGTCAGCTGCTGAGCAGGCTCAGTCGCCTCGACGCCGCGGTGCGGGCGCGGGTCGAGGACCTGGCGCTCAAGTGCGAGCAGCTGTCGATGCGCGAGCTGCGCGAGTCGGCCGGGCTGCACCTCGAGCGGTACCAGGCCCAGCGCGACCCCCGGGCCCGGACCATCCGCCTGGGAACCAACCACCGCGGCATCGTGCTCGTCTCCGATACGGCGGAGACCATCCTGCTGATCGACGTGCTGACCCACGACGAGGCGGACCGCTGGATGCTCAGCAACGAGTTCCACGTCAACGCCGCGACCGGTGCGCTCGAGGTGGTCGACGTCGCCGCCCAGAGCCACCTGATCGCCTCCGTCGACCGGGCCCGAGAGGTCCCCGACGACGCGCAACTGCTGTACGCACACCGCTCCGATCGGGAGTTCCTCCAGCTCGGCGTCGACGAATCGCTGCTGTCGCTGCTGCGCCTCATGCGCTCCGACAGCGAGCTCGAAGCAATGCTCGAGCGCGTGCCGCAGGGCCAGGCCGACGCCCTGATCATGCTCACGGGAACCGAGTCGACCGACACCCTCTTCGCCGCCCTGGTCGGCCAGGAGAGTCCGGGCCACATCGATCCCGACGACCTGGACGCCGCGGTCGACGCCCCGGCCTCGCAGAGCCAGTTCCACGTGGTCGCGGACGAGAACGAGCTCCAGGAGATGCTCGCCCGCCCGCTCGCGGCCTGGCGCGTCTACCTGCACCCGACCCAGCGCGAGGCGGCCTACAAGGACTCCTACAACGGTCCGGTCCGGATCACGGGTGGCGCCGGGACCGGCAAGACCGTCGTCGCGCTGCACCGGACCAAGGCGCTGGTCGACCGCAGCGCCGCGGCCGGTTCGGGCGGCGGTTCCCCCCGGATCCTGTTCACGACCTTCACCCGGAACCTCGCCCAGTCGATCGAGCGCGACCTTCGGGCGTTGGGCGGATCCGACCTGGGCGATGCCGTCGAGGTGCTCAACGTGGACCGCGCCGCCCACCAGATCGTCAGCGACGCCGAGGGGTCGGCGCCCCGTGTCGTCGTCGGTGACTCCGTCGAGAGGATCGTGCGCGACGCGATCGACGACGTCGGCGCGGACCTGACCGTCGCGTTCGTGATCCAGGAGTGGGAGCAGGTCGTGCTCGCCCAGGACATCGGGTCCCGAGACGAGTACTTCGCCGCATCTCGGGCCGGGCGGGGAACGCGCCTGGACCGACGGGACCGGGCCACCGTGTGGAAGGTGCTCGAAGCCGTCACCGGCGTGCTCGCACGCAAGGGCCAGCGCACCATGCTGCAGATGGCCCAGGCCGCGGCGGGCTACGTGTCGGGCGCGGCGGTGACGCCCTACGACCACGTCGTCGTCGACGAGGCCCAGGACCTGCACGAGGCGCAGTGGCGCCTGATCCGGGCCCTGGTCGACGAGGGCCCCGACGACCTGTTCCTGGTCGGTGACTCCCATCAGCGCATCTACGACCGGCGTAGCTCGCTGTCCAAGGTCGGCATCAACATCCGGGGACGGTCCCGGCGCCTGCGCATCAACTACCGCACGACCCACGAGATCCTCCGCTGGTCGCGCGCCGTGCTCGGCGGCGGTGACTTCGACGATCTCGACACCGGCACCGAGCGTCAGGACCACGCCGGCTACCACAGCTTCCTGCACGGCCCGTCGCCCACCGTCGAGCGCTTCGACACACGGGCCGATCTGGCCGCCGGTGCGGCCGAGCGGGTCCGGCAGTGGATCGCCGACGGCGTCGAGCCGTCCGAGATCGGCCTGGCCGCCCGGGCCAAGGCGCAGCTCAACGGCGTGGAGGCCGAACTGCAGCGGATGGGCATCCGCTGCTTCCGGCTGGGCTCGGACCTGCGCATCGGCGAGGGTGTCGCGCTCGGGACGATGCACCGACTCAAGGGACTGGAGTACCGCTGCGTCGGCATCGTCGGCGTCGGCGCGGACGAGGTGCCGTCGCCGAGGGCCCTCGAGTCGGTTCAGGGGGATCCGGTCGAGGAGGCACTGGAGATGCGCCGCGAGCGCTGCGTGCTCTACGTCGCCTGCACCCGCGCCCGCGACGACCTTTGGGTGGGCCACACCGGCGATCCCAGTCCCTTCATCGCCGACGTCCGGACCTGAGCCGCCCTCAGGGGGCCTCGACGTGGAGCTCGGTGTGGTGGGCCAGCACCTCGAAGTCGCTGTCGCGAACGTCAGAGCGGCGACGAGCGTGCCCTCGGCAGGACTGTTTTGGAACGATTCCTCGTACCGCTTCGTGCTGGTTGGCGTGAATATCCGGGAGAAGAGGGATCGGATCTCGTGGTGGCGGTCACCGTCGATGCGCGCCATGAATCTGCCGATGAGTTGGAACATCGCGTCGGACGACGGCGGTATTGCCGGCGCCGTGGTGCGTCGGTCGCGAAGGACTGCGTCGACGACGGCGTAGCGACATCCCAAGGTTGGGTGGGCGTTCATGACGCGCTGGGGATCGGCGTGGCCGTCGGGGGTGAAGAGTCGGTCCATCAAGTCGCGATCCGCGGCGGGCCCGGGATCCAACGGTCGTTCCATCCGGCGGAGCATAGGAGTGGGAGGGGTGACCGAATCGGGCTGCTCGACCGCATTCTGTCGATGGTCGGCACCGCCGCCTTCGCCCTCGAGCACTCCTTGAACCGCCCTGGGTTCGTTGGAGGCTCCAGACCTTGGAAGCGAGGATGGAGC
>JAFDWA010000102.1 GCA_018268735.1 Actinomycetota bacterium
ACCTGGGGTCGTCTCCTTCGGTGCGGCGAAGGCCGCCGGCACCTCCGGCGACATCGACTGGGGGAAGCGCTGCGACACGGGCACCGGCGTGCTCGCCATCCCGATCTTCCCGGCACCGCAGTGCTACAAGCCCTTCACCGGCGACAACGGTGGGGCGACGACGACGGGTGTCTCCAAGGATTCGGTCAAGATCGTGGTCTACCTGCCGCAGCAGAACGATCCTGTCCTCAGCTTCATCTACAAGCAGATCGGCAACAGCGACACGCCGACGCAGATCTTCGACAGCTACCAGGGCTACAACAAGCTCCTGTCGACGTACTACGAGACCTACGGCCGCAAGGTCGACCTCGTTCGCTACGACGCCACCGGAACGATCCAGGACGAGGTGGCTGCGACCTCCGATGCCGAGACGATCGCTCGTGACATCAAGCCGTTCGCGGTCATCGGCGGCCCCAACCTCACCGACGCGTTCGCCGACACGCTGGCCCGCAACAAGGTCATGTGCGTGTCGTGCGCACCCGCCCAGACGAGCGATTGGTACGTGCAGCGCGGCCCCTACGTCTGGGACATCCAGAAGAACACGGTGCAGAACCTCGAGATGGTCGGCCAGTACATCGGCAACAGGGTGGCGAACCGCAAGGCTGAGTACGGCGGCGCCGAGGTCGACGGCAAGGAGCGCAAGCTGGGGCTCATCGCGCTGTCGGCGTCGTCGGCCGCCGACGACATCCGAAACACCTTCCTCGCCGACATGAAGAAGCAGTACGACACGACCTTCGTCGATGTCGTCACCTACACCGACCCGGTCTCGCTCGCGGGTCAGGCCGCCCAGATCATGGCCAAGATGAAGTCCGAGGGGATCACCACCGTCGTGTTCATGGGTGACCCGCTGGCACCTCAGACGCTCACCAGGAACGCCACGAGCCAGGGGTTCTTCCCGGAGTGGGTCATGACGGGGTCCGCGCTCGTCGACACGACGATCTTCTCCCGGACCTATGACCAGGAGCAGTGGAAGCACGCCTTCGGACCGTCCAACCTGTTCGCTCGCTCGAGCGGCGACGTCTCCGGTCCGACCTACCTCTACAAGTGGTTCTTCGGTCAGGACCCGCCGGCGCAGCAGGTCGCGCTCCTGTTGCCGAACCTGCAGTTCTTCTACTCCATCTTCCAGGGCGTCGGTCCGAAGCTGACACCGCAGACGTTCCAGGACGTCATCTTCACGGCACCCATCGTCAAGAGCACCGTGCTGACCCCGCAGCTCAGCTGGGGCAACCGGAAGGTCTGGCCGACCACCGACTACGCCGGCGTCGACGACCAGACCGAGGTGTTCTGGAACCCGACCGCGACCGGCGTCGACGAGCTCGGCCAGCAGGGGACCGGGATGTGGGCGTACGTCCAGGGCGGCAAGCGGTACCTCCCCGGCCAGTGGCCCAAGGAGGAGGCGACGGTGTTCGCCAACGCGCAGGACCCCGTCACCTTCTACACCCAGCTGCCCGCTGGAATCACCCTGCCCAGCTACACGCCGCTGAAGCCGACGTCCTGAGCACTGGGACGATCCGAGCCGTCAGCGTCCCGGCTCGTCGTCGGGACGCTGACGGAGGAACTCCTGCAGTTCCGCCGCGAGCTCGTCACCCGACGGGATCCGGTCGAAGCCGAATCGGGGTGCATCCTCGGGGGAGTCCACCAGTCCCTGGTCGACGAGCTCCTCGAGCTGGGCGACCATCGCCTGGTGCTGAGGGTTCTCGGCCACGAGCTCGTCGATGCGGATCTTCGTCGCCACAGCGTCGGCGGAGAGCTGACCGTGGTGGATCTCGATGCCGGCGACCTCGCTCAGGCCCTGCAGCAGAGCGAGGCTCGCTGCCGGGTACGCCATCGTCGACACGTAGTGCGGCACCTGGGCCCAGAGCCCGAGCGCCGGCAGGCCCGCCTCGTTGCACGCCACGTCGATCGCCGCGTGGATGCCGCCGGGCACGTCCAGGGTGCCGCGCACGTAGCCGTGGAGCTCGTGGGACAGCTGCACCGACGACGTCGTGACCGACAGCTGCACCTCACGGGTGTGCGGGACCGGCTACGGGTAGGCGCCGAGGGAGACCACCATCCGGCAGTCGAGGTCGGTCACGAGGCCGACGACGGCGTCGGTGAAGCCCCGCCACTCGAAGTCGGGCTCGGCGCCGACGAGCAGCAGGATGTCGCGTCCGTGGGAGTCGGTCCCTGCCAGCAGCTGGATCGTCGGCCAGGTCAGCCCGGTGATCAGGCCGTTGACGATGTGCATCACCGGCCGTCGGGCGCGGTGGTCGAGGAGACGGTCGGTGTCGAAGGTCGCGACGACTTGCGGCGACGATCCGTTCATGAGCGCCGCCGCAGCGTTCGCGACACCCATGCCGGAGTCGATCCATCCCTCCATCGCGACGAGGAGGACGGGATCGGTCAGCTCGGGTCGGAGCACCCGTTCGACGAGCGACGACATCTCAGTCGATCCCTTCGGCTGCGGCAGCGGTCGCCTCGGAGAGCGAGTCGAGCATCGCTCGGAAGCCTGCGACCTCGGCGTCGGACACGTCACCCATGGCTCCGCCGGCGTACCGGGCGTAGACCCCGGCGATGATGCAGGTGAGCTTCCAGTAGCCGAACGCGATGTAGAAGCCGAGGTCGGAGAGGTCGCGACCCGAGCGACGGGCATACCGCTCGATCAGCTCGGACTTGCCGGGGAATCCGTCGAACGCGGTGGGGGAGGCCTGTGGCAGCACCGCGACACCATCCGGGTCGGACCAGTACACCCACAGCAGCCCGACGTCGGCGAGCGGATCGCCGAGGGTGCAGATCTCCCAGTCGAGCACGGCCATCACCGACCCGTCGGGGTGCAGCATGCAGTTGTCGAGCCGGTAGTCGCCGTGCACGATCGCGGCGCCGACCTGGGTCGGGATCGATCGTTGGAGCCGATCGTGCACCTCGTGGACCGCGGTCAGGCCGAGGGCGCCGTCGAGCTGGCTGTCGGAGCCCTGGAACTGGGAGTACCACCGGCGGAGCTGCCGGGAGATGTAGTCCTCCCGGCGTCCGAGGTCGCCGAGTCCGACGGCGTCGATGTCGACGGCGTGGATCGCTGCGAGCACGTCGACCAGGGACTCGCCGGCGCGCCGCCGTTCGTCCGGGGTCAGCGCCGCGGCGTCAGCCGTGCTGCGGATCACCCGCCCGTCGACGAAGTCCATCACGTAGAACGGCCTGCCGTTGACCGCCTCGTCGGTGCACAGCGCGATCGCGGCCGGAACGGGCACGTCGGTGGGTCCGAGCGCAGCGATGATGCGGTGCTCGCGCTCCATGTCGTGCGCTGTCGCGAGGACCTGGCGCAGCGGTGGTCGGCGCAGCACCCGCCGGTTGGGCGGGTCAGCGGCATCGGTCACCGCGTACGTGAGGTTCGAGTGGCCCCCGGCGATCAGCTCGAAGTCGAGCGGGGGGACCAGTCCGGGAACGTGGTCGTCGAACCAGTCGGTGACGCTCGCGACGTCGATCCCATCGGTCTGCACGGTGACGCAACCTACTTCCCTCGACGGGTGCGACGGGCGCCGTACACTGCCGGGACCATGGGCGACGTCACCGATTCCACGTTCCAGTCCGCCGTCGTCGAGCGCTCGCACGTCGTACCGGTCGTCGTCGACCTGTGGGCCGAGTGGTGCGGTCCGTGCCGCCAGCTCGGGCCGATCCTCGAGTCCGTGGTCGCCGGCACCGAGGGGGCGGTCGAGCTGGCGAAGGTCGACATCGACGCGAACCCGGGGGTCGCGAACGCCTTCCAGGTCCAGTCGATCCCTGCGGTCTACGCGATGAAGGACGGCAAGGTCGTCGACGGGTTCCTCGGCGCGCAGCCCGAGTGGCAGGTCAGCGAGTTCGTCCAGCGCTTGGTGCCCGGCGAGGCCGCATCGGAGCTCGACGAGCTGGTGGCACTCGGCGACGAGGCATCGCTCCGGGCGGCGCTCGACATCGAGGCCGACAACGAGGGCGCGGTGCTCGCGCTCGCCGAGCTGCTCGCTGGCGACGGCCGATCCGACGAGGCGATGTCGCTGCTCGAACGCATCCCGGAGTCAGCGGCGTCGCGCCGCATCGCCGCGCTGGTCCGCACCGGACCAGCGGCGGAGGGAGCCGACCTCGACGGGCGCCTCGCCGGCCTGCTGGACCGCGTCAAGGGCGACGACGACGCCCGTCAGGAGTTCGTGGACCTCCTCGAGCTCCTCTCCGACGAGGAGCGTCGCTCGGAGTGGCGGCGTCGGCTCTCCACCCGACTCTTCTGAGGCGCTGCCTCCGATGACCGGATCCCTCATCCCGCATTGGATCGGTGGCGAGGCCGATCCTGGCGTCGCAGCGCGTTCGGGCGACGTGTTCGACCCGTCGACCGGCGCGGTGAGCGCGTCGGTCCCGTTCGCGTCGGCTGCCGAGGTCGATCGAGCGGTGCAGGTCGCGGTGAGCGCCTTCGAGACGTGGCGCGAGGTGTCGCTGTCCCGGCGTGCAGCGATCATGTTCCGCTTCCGTGAGCTGCTCGTCGCACACGTGGACGACCTCGCGGCGGCCATCACCGCCGAGCACGGCAAGGTCCTCTCCGATGCGGTCGGTGAGGTGCAGCGCGGCATCGAGAACGTCGAGTTCGCGTGCGGCGCACCGCACCTGCTCAAGGGGGCGGTGAGCCACCAGGTCTCGACCGGCGTCGACGTGTCGTCGTTGCTGCAGCCGCTCGGCGTCGTCGCAGGCATCTCGCCGTTCAACTTCCCGGCGATGGTGCCGCTGTGGATGTTCCCGAACGCGATCGTCTGCGGCAACACGTTCGTGCTGAAGCCGTCGGAGAAGGACCCCTCCGCGTCGCTGCTCATGGCGAAGCTCCTCCAGGAGGCAGGGCTGCCCGACGGGGTGTTCAACGTCGTCCAGGGCGACAAGGAGGCGGTCGACGCGCTCCTGTCCCACCCCGGGATCCAGGCCGTCAGCTTCGTGGGGTCCACGCCGATCGCGCGGCACGTCTACGTGACCGGGACCGCCAACGGGAAGCGTGTCCAGGCGCTGGGCGGAGCCAAGAACCACATGGTCGTGCTCCCCGACGCCGACATCGACACTGCGGCCGACGCGGCGGTGTCCGCCGCGTTCGGGTCAGCGGGCGAGCGGTGCATGGCCGTGTCGGTCGTGGTCGCCGTCGGCGAGGTGGCCGACCCGCTGGTGGCAGCGATCGCCGAGCGTGCCGCGTCGGTTCGCGTCGGTCCGGGAGCGGCAGCGGACTCCGAGATGGGACCGCTCGTGACCCGGGAGCACCGCGACCGGGTCGCCTCCTACGTCCCGGCGGCCGCCGACGGTGGTGCCCGGATCGTCCTCGACGGCCGCGATCAGCACTTCGACGGCGACGGCTTCTACCTCGGCGTGTCGATCATCGACGACGTCACCCCGGACATGGGCTGCTACCGCGACGAGATCTTCGGTCCGGTGCTGTCGGTCCTGCGAGTTCCGGACTACGACGCCGCGCTGCAGCTGCTGCGGGCGAACCCCTACGGGAACGGCACGGCCATCTTCACCCGCGACGGAGGTGCGGCCCGACGCTTCGTCGACGAGGTGCCGGTCGGCATGGTCGGCGTGAACGTCCCGGTCCCGGTTCCCGTGGCGGCGTTCTCCTTCGGCGGTTGGGGTGACTCCCTGTTCGGTGACACCCACATGTACGGACCTGAGGGGCTGCACTTCTACACCCGCTCGAAGGTCGTGACGACCCGCTGGCCCGACCCGGCCACGAGCACCGTGGACCTGGGCTTCCCTCAGAGTCGCTGACCCTCCGGGGACCGGTCCCCGTGGTCCGAGCGTCGACCGCGGCGCTAGCGTCGCCACGCCTTCCCCCTGGTGGCCGGTCCACGCCGGCGTGTCATCGGGATGTCGCGTGTCCGATCCGAGGTCCTCCACTGCCACCGCCGGAACGTCGGGCGACGACGCCGGCTTCGATCTCCGTCAGGAGGCGCTCGCAGAGCTCGGCCGCCCGGCCCCACGCCGGCCGCTGCTCGGTCTCCCGCTGCATGGGTTCTCTCGGACCGGCAGCGTGCTCGCGCTCCGCTCGCTGCCCTCCTGGGTTCGGACGTCGGCCGTGGTGCTCCTCGTCGTGGCAGGAGCTGCTGCGTGGTCGGTGCTGCACCGCGGCGATCCGGTTGCCACGCTGCCTCGCGTGACGGCCTCCGGTGCGGGTCCGCGAGCGACCGCTCCCGGCAGCGGATCCGGTCCTGGCCCGGCAGTCGCCACCGGGCGGTCCGGGCGTGGTGGCTCCGCCGTCGCGGAGCGCGCTGCCACGTCGGCGACGCCGACTACGACGCGGAGCACGATCACGGTGCACGTC
>JAFDWA010000103.1 GCA_018268735.1 Actinomycetota bacterium
CTTCTTCCTCCCGCAGTTCGAAGGCATCGACGAGCACATGGCGGTCAGCCTCAACCGCATGGTGTCGAAGCACCTCGACGAGCCGGAGCAGCAGGAGGCGCGGCGGGTCATCGCAGAGCTGCTCGGCGAAGAGCTGGTGGGCTGATCGTGATGCGGCCCGACGGGTCGGATGCCCCAACAGCGCCGGACTCCGCCCCGTCCTCGACGCCGACCGCACAGCTGTGGCTCCGACGGTCTCCTCGATCCCCCGCGCTGGCGAGCGCTGCGGCACTCACCGGCGTCGATGCCGCCACCCTCGCATCTGCCACCGCGGTCGCCGTGGCCGGGTCACCGGAGGCGGTTCAGCTCCTCGACGGCATGGAGTACCGCATCCGAACCTTGCCGACGTCGGTCGCCACAGCGGCCGAACGCTGCGTGAGCTCGGTACGTGGTCCCATCCTCTGGGCTGAGACGATCACCGCAAGGGCCCATGCCCTGGGCAACGAGGACGTCTTCGTCTGCATGACGACGAGCCGGAGCTTCGACCGGCTCGAGAACCGCCTCCTCGTGGAGGCGCTCGAATCGATCTCGGCCGCAACCCGTGCGCTCCAAGGTGCGCCAGGCGACTCCCTGGGCCCCGAGGAGCTCGCACGCGTCCGGGCCGTCGCTGCCGAAGCCGCCCGGTGGCGCGCCGATTCGCGGCTGTCCAGCGTCCGGGCTGGTCGCCTCACCGGCCGCGCTGCAGCACGGGTACGTGGCGGGCACCGCAGAGCGAGCATGGAGCCGGTGCTGGCGCTCCGCCAGCGCGCCAGGGAGCCCTTCGACGCGCAGGACGTGGTCTCGCTCACGGACGAGTGGACGGCCAGGCTCCACGACGCCGTGCTCCGGGTGCTCGACGTGATGCCGGGCCCACGGGCCCTGACCCTCAGCGACGGAGGACTCTGGAGCCAGACGTTGTCCTTCCGGCACCCTGCGGCGTCGGGGTCCGGGCCGTCGGGTCTCACGGTGCGCGGCGTACCGGTCCTGGCACCGGCCGAGGACGTGCGAGGTGCCCCGTGGGAGCACCTGCTGCCTGCCGACGGCATCCGGTTGCCACCGGATGCGGACCAGCAGGCGATCAGGGCGCTGCTGGATCAGTCGGTGTCGTCGTCGTAGGCGTCGTCGTCGATCTCGTCGTCGGGCGTTTCGAGATCGTCGGACACCCGCGGACGGTCTGACTCCAGATCCGTGAAGATGGCCTCGATGTCCAGATCGGGACCGCGCTTCAAGGCCCGGGCTTCTTCGTAGCGGCGATGCCGACCCTTCTTCACTGAGCACTCCCCGTCATCAACGACCGGAACTGCGAAGTGTAGCGCGCTCCGAGCGAGCCCAGAGTTGACCCGAGGAGTGGTGCCGACCTGACGCTCAGCGGTCCTCGAGGACCAGTCCCTGGCCGATCTCGAAGGCGAGCGCGGCTTCCCCGGCGAGCAGTCGACGGATCGGTTCGCCGACCAGGTCAGCCCGCCATCCCTGGGTCAGACGAGCTCCCGGGACACCCCGGAGGAGGTCCTCGAGATCTGCCCTGGTCGCCAGCACCGATGTCTCCAGCTCCAGGTCCCGGGCGCGCTGGCTGACCCAGGCCGACACCAGGGGAACGGCTGGTCGCAGCTCGGTCGGCAGCTCCGGGACGGGTGGCGCCGGTGCCCGTTGCGGACGTCGGCCGGCCGCCGCGGCGACCACCTTCAGAAGGTCCTCCCCCATTCCCGAGCGCAGGCTTCGGCCGTCGACACCACGGAGCGAACGGAGCTCCTCGATCGTCGACGGCGCCGCGGAGGCCACCGACACCACGCCGAGGTCCGACAGGACGAACCTCGGGGTCTGATCCGTCTCGATCGCTCGCTGCTCCCGCCACGCCGCAACCGCCTGTGCGACTGCGAGGCCGGCTCCACGCAGGTGACGCAGCTCCTTGATCCGCCGCCATGCCTCGTCCGGGTCCCGTGGCCCCCGAGACTCCGTGCGGATCTCCTCGCAGGCGTCGAGCACCCACTGGTCACGGCCCCGGTCGACGAGTCGGTCCCACAGGACGTCGTGCAGCTCGAGCAGGTGGGCCACGTCGCCGCTCGCGTACTCGAGTTGTGCAGGCTTCAGAGGCCGCTGCAGCCAGTCGGTCAACCGGTCGGCCTTGAGCGCTCGGACGTTGAGCTCGCGCTCGAGCAGCGTCGAGAGGGAAGGGCTCGTGTAGCCGAGGAAGCCGGCGGCGATCTGCGTGTCGAGCATCCGGGCGGGCACGGTGCCAGTGGAGCGCTCGAGCACCTCGAGGTCCTGTCTGGCAGCGTGCATCACTGCGACCGCTCCCCCGTCGAGGATCGACCCGAACGGCTCGAGGTCGACGCTCAGCGCGTCGACGAGCGCGACACCGTGCTCATCGGCGATCTGCACGAGAGCGACGCGCGGGAAGTAGGTGCGCTCACGGTGGAACTCGGTGTCGATCGCGTAGCGATCCTGGTCGCTGAGGCGTTCGAGCAGCTCGGCGAAGGCTCGGTCGTCCTCGATGAGCGTGTGCTCGCCAGCACCCGCTGAGCTCACCGGGCGCCGGACCCCGTCGTGTCGGGGCCGTCGTCCACCGGTCTGCCGGAGGCGATCCAGGCAAGGGTGCCACCGGTCACGTTGATGGCGCTCAGCCCGTGCCCTTGGAGCACCTCCACGGCCCGTGCGCTGCGGGCCCCGCTCCGACAGATCACGAGGACGGTCTCGTCGGCGGGCAGCTCGATCCACCGTGCGTCGAGCTCCGGCAGCGGGATGAGCACGACGCCGGGCACCCGTGCCTCCATGTGCTCGTCGGGGTTGCGAACGTCGAGGACGAACGCTCCGGCATCTCGTCGAACGGCGAGCTCGTCGACGGTGATCTCCTGGATTGCCACGGGCAGCAACCTACCTCGGCGGGCGATGCCGCCTGCGGAGCATCGGAGGAAGGTCCTCGGGGCGATCGACGTCACGAAGGGCGTCCGGTCGATCCGGGTTCAGGCGCGCCACGACCAGAGCGGGCGCTCGCATCGCACGGTGCATCGATCGCTCGCCGTCGTCGAAGGAGCCGACGATCGACGCCGACGCACGCGGCGAGAGCGCGACGACCGACCACTGTGGAACACCTCCCACGTCGTACACAGCGACGTCGGCACCGGGTCCAGCCGTCAGGCGCACCCCTGGGGGCGAAGGATCCGCGCCGGAGTGCCCCACGCCGTCGACCCCCTCGCTGTCGGCATCGGCCACCGTCGGAGGGGTGCCCGCCGCTGCCCCCGACGCGCTGATCGCCCGGAGCAGCGGCACCATGTCCATCCCTGCGAGCCCAGGCATGTCGCACGCGCACACCAGGAGCGACGCGTCCGGACGACGTCGGGCGACGGTGCACACGCCTCCGAGCGGTCCCGAGCCCGGAACCTCGTCGTCGAACCACTCGTCGCCGAAGCCGCGCAGGGCCGGGCCGTCACCGCCGACCAGCATGACGGCATCCACCCCTGCATCGCGCAACGCCGCGGACACACGTGCCGCCAGCGGATGATCGGGCGGCCCGAGCAACGATTTGTCGCTGCCCATCCGGCTGCTGGCACCACCGCAGAGGACCACCCCGAGGAGCGGGGGCCGGTGGTGGTTCGCCGGACCGCCCGGATGAGCCACGGTCATCCGGGCTCAGGCACGACCCACGACACCGCCGTAGACGTGCTCGGCGCCACGGTCAGCCTCGTGGTGCGCGACCGCATCGACGAGATCCGACACGAACTGCTCGACCACGCGGTCGTGGCCGGGCGAGAGCATGACGTGCAGTCCACCCTGCTGGCGGTCGAGGTTCCAGCCCCGGTCGTCCATCGCGTCGGCAACACCCCCGATGTCGAGCGGACCCCCCGGGCCGTCGTGGTCCGGATCGGCGCCGAACTCGAACAGCGAGAGGTCCGGGTCCGAGGTGATGCCGAGCCCGTCGACGGCGTCGATGCCGGCGGTGAACCCGCGCATCGCGGTGCGGACGCGACCGGCGAGGCGCAGGTAGCCCTCCTCGCCCAGGTGGGTCATCGTCGCCCATGCACCGGCGATCGGTGGACCGGGTCGCGTACCGGCCGAGGTCGACGAGGCGTAGATGCCGCCAGGCCATCGGTCGTACAGGAACACCTGGCGTTGGTAGAGGTCGCGGTCCCGGTACAGGATCGTCGACGCTCCCTTGTAGGCGTAGCCGTACTTGTGGATGTCCGCCGACAGCGATGTCACCCCTTCGACCCGGAAGTCCCACGGCGGGACAGCCTCGCCGAGGCGCTCCCACCAGGGCAGCAGGTACCCGCCGAGGCAGGCGTCCACGTGGCACAGGACCCCACGCTCCACGGCGAGCGACGCGATCTCGGTGACCGGGTCGATGACGCCGAACGGGTAGCACGGCGCCGAGGCCACGACGATGGCGGTGTTCGGACCGATCGACGCGGCGAAGCGGTCCGGATCGGCACGTCCATCGGCGCGTGCGGGGACGGCGATCTGGGTCACGTCGAGGTAGGCGCATGCCTTGGCGAAGGCAGGGTGGGCCGTCTCAGCGCACAGCAGCTCCGGCGCGGCGACCCCTCGTGCCCGGGCGTGATCTCGGGCGGTCTGCACCGCGAGGAAGATCGACTCGGTGCCACCTGAGGACATGGAGCCGGTGCTGGCCCCGAACAGCGAGCAGGCCATGTCGACCACCTCGGACTCCATGCGCAGCAGCGTCCGGTAGCGGAAGGGGTTGAGGGCGTTCTCGTGGAGGAAGCTGGCGGCGATCTCGTGCTGCAGCGCATCGAGCTCGGGGTCGTCCACGTTGTAGACGAGGCTGAACGCCTTGCCGCTTCGCCAGTCGAGGTCGTCGGTCCGCTCGGCTCGGACCTCCTCGAGGATGTCCTCGACGGATCGTCCGTGTGTCGGGAACGTCATGGGCCGACGTTAGCCCCGGGTCCTCGGGCAGCGTCCCGGGGAGAGCACCAAGGGACGATCAGGAACGAGACGACTCCGGCGCAGGTGCACCGCTCCCTGCATCGAGGCGTGCATCCAACCAGTCGAACATCCGCTGCTCCAGCAGGGACCTGGCCATCGGCTCGCAGTGTCGATCCGCTCCTTCGGCCGCGGTGAAGTGCACCAGCTCCGAGGACGCCACTTGCTGGTGCATCCGTTCGGACTGACCGGGCCAGAACTGCTCGCCCTCGGGCTCGGTGATCAGGAGCGGGATCGTGATCCGGGCGAGGTCCTCTGGTGTGAGCCGATAGGTCCGAACCGCGGTGAACAGGTCGAACGCGTCCTCGATCCCGTACGGCTTGGCCCGCCACGCGATCTCCTGCTTCTCGGCCGGGGTCTGGTCCTGTTCGCCGATCTGCATCCACTGGTCGAAGGTGCTGCGATCGCCCTTGTCGAGCATCTCCACCATCTCCTTGGGCAGGTGGCCCATCCACGAGGCGGACACGTCGTCGACTCCGGGGTCCACGACCGCAGCGGCGAACCGTGGCTCGTAGGCGATCGCCCTGGTCACCCAGTAGCCGGACTGGCTCAACCCGTAGATGCAGAGCTTCTTGTCGTCCACGTCGCCGCGGGCGACGAGGAGGTCGACGATCGGGGTGATGACCGCCTCCCAGTCGGGACGGAACGGGATGTTGCGCTCGAAGAGCATGGACTGCTGTCCCGGCCCGTCGAACATGATGCTGTGGTAGCCGCGGGCCCGAGCCGCCAGCGCGATCCCGAGGGTCGAGAGCACCGGTGCATCGCTGCCGTTGCTGAGCACGATCGTCGGCCGCCGCCCCGGACCAGCCGCGGGGACGAACCAACCGGGCATCGTGGTGTCCTCGTAGGCGATGTCCACCTTCTCGATCGGTGGGTCGGAAAGCTCGACGTAGCGGTCGAAGCACCGTCGGTGAGCGGCGAACGTGGGCGTCAGCACCGCGCCGGGATCGCTGGTGCCGTCGACCACCTCGAGTGCCGCCGAGTGGTATGCGGATGCTCTCAGGTATGCCTCCCGGGCGCTGACCCGGTGGCCGCCTGCGTCGGCGTCCGACGCGACCTTCTCGACCCGCTCGGCGAGCGCCCTCCACGCGGCCACCCAGCTGTCGGCGTCGCCGTCGGTGATCGACGCGGCGGTCGACGTGATCTCCCCCGCGTCGCCGCAACCGGTGCGCAGCTCGCCGAGCATCGCCTGGACCTTGAAGTTGAAGGTCTCGTCCTCGAACACGTCGAAGGCCATGGCGAACCCTACCCACCGAAAACAGGGCGCGGAATCGACACATCCTGTCGATTCCGCGCCCCAGATCTACCGCTGGAGCAGGGGCACGGCGAAGGCAAGG
>JAFDWA010000104.1 GCA_018268735.1 Actinomycetota bacterium
CTCGAGCTTCCCTGCGAGCCGGCTCCCGGGTTCGGCGGGATCCTGCTCGGGGCGATCCTGGCCCGGTTCCACCGCGACCTCGACGAGGACACAGTCGGCGACGTGGCGCAGCTGCTGTCGGACGTCGAGCGCGGCAGGCGAATCGCCCAGCCACGTGCCCGGCACCGCTTGCAGGAGGATCGTGTCGGGCTCCGACCGTGTCGCCACCGCCTCCTCGGTGTCGGCGACGCGCTCGTCTTCGATCTCGACGACGCCCGGGGCACCTCGGCCCAGCACGTCCTCGACGCGGTGTACGCGATCGGGTCCATCCCCGACGGGTCCCGTCGAACGGTCGTCGCTGCGATGCGGCGGGGCCTGCGCTGGCATGGGGAGATCGATGCGTCGCTCGCAGCGCACCTCGCCGGGGGTGGTGACGCGATGCCGACGAGCGCGAGCGCCGATCCGGTCGCCTGGGCGATGCGGGTGCTGTGCCTGATCGATGATCGGCGGACGTCGCAGGTTGCGGTGTCGACGGTCCTGCCGAGCCGCCAGCTCGTCCAACAGGCCTTCCGTGCGCGGCTGCGGGCAGCGCACCCGGACCACGGCGCCGACGACGACGGTGCCGCGCAGCGCATCGCCGAGCTCGCGGAAGCTCGACGGATCCTGCTCGGCTGAGCGGGTCCGATCTGCGATGGGGAGGCGTCGCCGACCACGTGAGGTCGAAGGGGTGCTGCTGTGGCCCGGGGCCGGGTCGGCGTCGGAGCATCCGGGCCTGGTCGCGATCGACGATGCGGTCCGCTCCGCCACCGCGCTGCGCGTGGCCCGTGTGGACTTCCCGTACCGCCGTGAAGGCCGTCGGGCGCCGGACCGCGCACCGAAGCTCATGGCGTCGGTGCGATCGGAGGTCGCTGCGGCCTGCCGTCGATGGGGGACCAGCCCCGAGCACCTGGTGATCGGCGGTCGGTCGATGGGAGGTCGGATCTGCTCGATGGTCGTCGCGGGTGCCGACGGCGACGTTCCGCTGCCGGTCGCCGGGCTGGTGCTGATGAGCTACCCGCTGCACCCGCCGGGGAAGCCCGACCGGCTCCGCACCGAGCACCTTCCGGGCCTGGGGGTTCCGGTCCTGATGGTCAGCGGCGACCGAGACACCTTCGCCACGGTGGAGGAGCTCGCCACGGCCAGCGCGCAGATCCCGGGACCGGTGACCTCGGTGACGCTCCCCGGTGTGGGCCACGACCTCCGGCGCTCCGACGAGGCGGTGGTCGCCGCGGTCCTCGACTGGTTGGGGTCGGCCAGACGCCGCAGCGCCTGACGCTCCGTTCGGTCGATCCCCGGGCGGGGCCGTCCTCACCCGCCCTGGTTGATGTCCTCGAGCTCTCGGCCACGGGTCTCGGGGACGGCGAAGGCGAGTCCGGCGGCGACGATCGGGCCGAGCGCAAGGAGCGTGAACGCCGGTCCGTAGCCCCACGCGTCGACACCCGCGCCGGCGAGCACCAGTCCCGACACGCTGCCGAGGACGGCCAGGACGTTGAGCGCGCCGCGGGCGCCGCCGCGTCGCGCGGTGGGGAACAGCTCGGGGGCGAGCACGCCCAGGGGTGCCACCGTGAGCGCTCCGAGGAGCCCCGCGACCAGCGCGCTGGTCCACATGGCCGGGCCGGCCACCCAGAAGAACACGGCGGTGAAGACCCCGAGGGCGACGAGACCCGGCACGAGCGCGACGCGCCGCCCTCGGCCGTCGGCCAGCCGACCCCCGAGGATCACGCCGATCGCTGCCGGTGTGCCGGTGAGCACGGTGAAGATCGTGATCGTCATGCCGCTGAAGCCGCGGTCCGCTCGCAGGTAGTCGTTCTGCAGCTGCGAGACGGGGGCGACGAACAGGTTGACGAGCAGGAACAGCGCGGCGAGCAGCACGAAGCGCGTGCCGCTGATCCGTCGGTGCGGCGTGCCGACCGGTTCGGACGCGAGCAGCTGGAAGCGCCGGCTCTCGCCCAGGTTGCGCGCACCGCTGACGAGCATCGGAACCGTGATCACCGACATCGCGAACACCAGCCGCCAGCCCCACGGGGTGAGGTCCGCGAGCGGAAGTGCGAGGACGGCGATGCCGGCACCGAGCCCGTAGGCCATCGCTCCGAGCCCGGCCGCCATCGCCCGTGACCCTGCGGGCAGCTCCTCGACCGAGATCGTGTCCACTGCGAGAAGTCCGGCGACCGCGAGGTTCCGCGACACAGCCTGGAGCACCGTGAGGACAGCGAGGCTCGGTGCGAGCGCCGTCGCCAGCGACGTCGCGATCGCCAGCCCGAAGACCCAGATCGCCACTCGGCGCCGGCCGAAGCGATCCGCCTGCACCATCGCGAACGCGGTCAGCACCGCGCCGATGCGGACGAGCGCGAAGATCAGCGCCTGCTCGCCCGACGAACCGTCGCCGATGTCCGAGCTGGCGAAGGTCAGCACCTGGGTGAGCTGGCCGAACAGCAGCCCGGCGACGAGGCTGAACAGCGACATGGTCGCCACCGTCTGTGCCTGGCGGGCCGAGAGGCGGTCCGGGAACAGCCACCAGGGCCGGGCTCCGGGGGCGAGGCCGTTCGCCAGCACCCTCCCGATCAGCGGGCGGTACAGCCAGCGCCAGTACGGGAACGCGAGGCGCCACTCGAGGTGCTGGTCCACGACCAGCTCGTCGCCGGTCCGGTGCCAGCGGACCTCGCGCACGTAGTGCGAGAAGGGCCCACCTTCGGAGCGGAACGTCCGGGTGCCGGCGCGGGCCGCAGCGTCCGGAGCGCGTCGGTCCTCGGCGCGGTCGACACCCGGGTCGCCGTCGGGCACCTCGACCTCGAGGACCGTGAGGTCGTCACGAGGTTCGAGGCGCACCGCGAAGCGCTCCACCGGTCCTCGCCACTGATCGGTCCTGCTGCCCACCAACCCCCCTGGGACGGCGCGGGAGCATAGACGGACCGAACGGGTCCCCGGGCACCTGTGCAGCTCGCGGGTCGAGGCCGTGGGAGGGCCGAGGCCGTGGGAGAGTGGAGTCGTGAGCCGCTTCGTCGTCCGCCCCGGTGAGCCGCTGCAGGGCGAGATCCAGGTGTCAGGTGCCAAGAACTCGGCGTTGAAGCTGATGGCCGCCACCGTGCTGGCGGAGGGTCGCTGCGTGCTGCGGTCGGTCCCCGACATCGCCGACGTCGAGATCATGGGACGTCTCCTGGAGGCGATGGGCCTCGAGGTCCGACGCCGCGAGGACGACGCCCTCGAGATCCTGCGCGGCGCGGAGATCGTGCCGGAGGCGCCCTACGAGCTCGTGGAGCAGATGCGTGCATCGACCGCGGTGCTCGGCCCCCTGCTCGCCACCGTCGGCGAGGCGCGGGTCGCTCTGCCCGGCGGCGACGACTTCGGATCGCGCCCCATCGACATGCACCTGACGTCCCTCGAAGCGCTCGGCGCCACCTTCGAGCTCCGCCACGGCGTGATCGAGGCGCGTGCCCCACGTCTGGTGGGCGCCGAGGTCGTCCTCGAGTACCCGAGCAACGGCGCCACCGAGAACCTGTTGATGGCCGGCGTCCTGGCCGAGGGAACCACCACCGTCCGCAACGCCGCACGCGAGCCCGAGATCGCGGATCTCGCCGCGTTCCTGAACCGGATGGGTGCACGGGTCCTCGGCGCCGGCAGTCCGACGATCGTGATCGAGGGCGTGGAGTCGCTGCGGGCGGTCGAGCACGTGGCGATCCCGGACCGGATCGAGGCGGCGACGTTCCTGTGCGCGCTCGCGGTCGCCGGCGGCGAGGTGACGCTCCGCGGCGCCCGCGCCGACCAGATGGACCTCCTCGTCGACAAGATGGGGCGGATGGGCCTGCGGATCTCACCGGAGGCCGATGGCATCTGGGCGATGGCTCGGGGCCGTCCCCGGCCGGTCGATGTGGCGACCCTGCCGTACCCGGGGATCGCGACGGACTTCCTGCCGATGCTGGTCGCCGTCATGAGCCTCGCGACGGGGACGAGCTACGCGACCGAGAACGTCTATGCGGGGCGCTTCCGATACGTCGGAGAGCTCGCCCGAATGGGAGCGCAGGTCCGCGTCGAGGGCCATCACCTGGTGGTCGACGGCGTCGAGCGGCTCTCAGCCGCTCCGGTGCGTGCGGTCGACATCAGAGCTGGTGCGGCGATGGTGGTCGCCGCGCTGGGGGCCGACGGTGCCACGACCATCCACGACGCCGGCCACATCGACCGTGGCTACGAGCGGTTCGTCGAGAAGCTGACCGGCGTGGGCGCCGACATCGAGCGGGTCGACTGACCGGTGGGCCCCGGGGCGCCTCGCGACGGCGTCGACCGCAACGGGGGAGGGGGCCGCGCCATCTACGCTGGTGTCCCGTCCCCACAGGAGCGCCGGTGCAGGAGCAGGTCGAAGCCGTCATCGAGATGATCCGTCCCGCCATCCAGGCCGATGGCGGTGATGTCGACCTCGTCGGCATCGACGAGCCCTCCGGCGTGGTGACGGTCCGCCTCACCGGTGCCTGCGTGGGGTGCCCCGGCTCCACGATCACGATGAAGGCCGGGATCGAGCGCATCATGCGGGATCGCGTCCCGGGCGTGACCGCAGTGGTCCAACCGGGGGGCGAGGCCGATGCCGGCGTCGTCGCCGCCCTCTGAGCCCGGCGATCCTGCTGTGCGACAGCCGTGGAAGGTGCTGACGCCGTGACCGTGCAAGGTCCTGAGTCGGCCACGCGCAGCGCGTCGCCGGCGCAGCTGCTCGACGCTGCTCGACGCGGCGACCGCGCCGCGCTCGCCCGCCTGCTGTCGCTCGTGGAGCGGGGCGGCGGCGGAGCCCACGAGGTGGCCCGCGCCGTGTTCGGGTTGTCCGGAGCGGCCCACACGATCGGCATCACCGGCGCTCCCGGAGCTGGGAAGTCGTCGCTGACGAGCGCTCTGTGCAACGAGATCCGTGGCGACGCGCAGCGGGTCGCGGTGCTGGCGATCGATCCGACCTCGCCGTTCTCGGGCGGCGCGATCCTCGGGGACCGTGTCCGGATGGGGGACCACGCGCTCGACGAGGGCGTCTACATACGTTCGATGGCGACCCGCGGCCATCTCGGAGGCCTGTCGCTCGCCACCCCTGAGGCCGTGCGGGTGCTCGACGCCGCGGGGTACTCGTGGGTGGTGGTCGAGACGGTCGGCGTGGGACAGGTCGAGGTCGAGATCGCCGGTGCAGCGGACACGACCGTCGTCGTCGTCAACCCGGGATGGGGTGACGCGGTGCAGGCGAACAAGGCAGGCCTCATGGAGATCGCCGACGTGTTCGTCATCAACAAGGCCGACCGCCCAGGCGCCGGTGAGACCCGACGCGACCTCGAGGCGATGCTGACCTACGGCAGCCGCCAGGACCACGCGCCCGTGATCGTCGAGACGGTCGCGACCACCGGCGCCGGCGTGGCCGACCTGTGGGACGCGCTCCTCGCGCACCGGGAGCACCTCGTGGACTCCGGCGAGCTCCGTCGCCGTCGGGCGGCCCGCACCGAGCGGGAGCTGCGTGACGTCGTCGCCGCACGCCTCACCGAGCGGGCTGCCGCCCTGTGCGACGGTGCGGCGTGGGACGCTGCTCGCAACGACGTGCTGGCCGGCAGGCTGGATCCGTGGGCGGCGGCCGACCGGCTGCTCGGCTGAGATCCCTCACGGGGTGTCCGGAGCGCCACTCGCTCGGGCGGTCCAGCTCCCCTCAGGCCGACGCAGCGGTGCAGGCAGCGCAGATCCCGACGAGGTCGAGTCGATGGTGCTGCACCGTGAAGCCGGAGGACCCGGCGGCGTCGTCGAGGGCCCGGTGCAGCCGGTGCTCGAGCTCCTCGCTCGCGACGAAGTCCTCGACTCGGCCGCAGCGGGTGCACACGAGGTGGTGGTGGTGGCGGGTGAGGTCCTCGGCGAGCTCGAAGTGGCTGTACTCGTCGCCGGCGACGATCCGGTGCACGACACCGGCGTCGATCAGCTCGGTCAGGTTCCGGTAGGCGCTGCTCTGAGCGAGGCCGGACGCCGAGTCGAGCAGCTCGGGGATCGTCAGCGGACGGTCGGCCTCGGCGAGCGCGCTGACGACCCGGCGCCGGGAGGGGGTGTAGCGGCGACCGGAGGACACGAGACGTCGGCCGACCGTCGTGTGCAGATCGTCGTCGGGATCGGCTGACACGTCGTCGAGCGTAGTGGGAGCGCCTGTGAGCGGGAACGGGTGGGAACCGCCGCTACCGTCTCCGACGTGGGTGCAGCTGGTGGGGACGGTGCTGGTGGGGACGGTGCTGGTGGGGACGGTCCCCGGCCGATGCC
>JAFDWA010000105.1 GCA_018268735.1 Actinomycetota bacterium
AGCTGGGCTACCGCGTGGTGTACACACCGCACGCGGTCCTCGAGCACCCCGAATCGGCATCACGAGGCTCGATGCACCCGACCGAGGACGAGGAGTGGCTCATCGACCGGTGGGGCCTCAAGGGCGCGTTGCGCGAGCCGTTCGTGAACCCGCACTTCGAGTGGCTCATGCCGGTCTTCTACCGGCTCTGATGCCCGCTCCAGATCCCGATCAGGCGATCTCGCGCGACCGCGCCCACCTCGGCGAAGCTGAACTGCTCGAGCGAGCGACGAGCGGCCGGGATCAGGCGAGCCGAGATCGAGGGGTCGTCGTGGAGCGACCGCATGAGCGCTGCGGCAGCGTCGAGATCCGGATCGGCCCAATGGCCGTGCGCCGGGTAGTGGCTCCCGGCGCCGACCTCGACGAGACGATACGGGACGAGCAGCGCGTTCGATCCGTCCATGAAGTCGATGTTGCCGGAGTACCCCGTGGCGATCACCGGGGTACCGACGGCCATCGCCTCGGCCATCGTCAACCCGAGTCCCTCGGCCCGGTGCAGCGACACGTAGGCGTCCGCTGCGCCGACGAGCGCCAGGCGATCCGATGCCGGCAACATGCGGTCCCACAGCTCGATGTCGTCACGATCCGCGATCGCGTCGGCCAGGCGCGCCTTCGCTCGTGGGAACACGCCGCCGTTGATGGACTTGAGCACGAGGCGGGCGCCGTCACCGGGAGCGAAGGCCCGCCGATACGCGTCGACCAGTCCGAGTGGGTTCTTGCGCTCCACCACCGACAGGAAGTCGAACGAGAACAGGAAGGTGAACCGTTCGTCGAGACCCAGCCGGCCGCGGGCGTCGCGGGCGGCAGCCGCGTCGACGTCGAACACGAGCGGGGACGGCACCAGAGACACCGGGGCACGACCTGCGGACTCGAACGCGTCGCGCAGGTAGGAGGTGGCCGCCCACACCTCGTCGACGTGGTCGAACGCCGCCATCTGCGTGGTGTTCATGACGTCGCTCTCCCAGTACCACAGGCCGATGTTGTGGTGGCCCCGCAGGAAGTCGGCACCGACGTCGTCGACGAACAGCGAGAGCTGGTCCGGGACGATGAGCAGCAGGTTGAAGTGGTACGGCCGGTTCGTGGTTCCGTCGGACCGGACCTCTTGTTGCGAGGCGGTCCTGTCGTAGGTGACCGTCGCTGTGGGGATGCCAGCGGCATCGAGTGCCCGGAGCATCTGCCGGGCCGCGACCCCCAGCCCCAGCTCGGCACCGAGGTAGCCGACGACGTTGACGCCGAACGGACGTCGGACCCCGGCAGTGCGGACCGGACCACCCGGACGCGGCGGTGCCGGCAGGGTGGCGAGCGAGGTCGCCCGCTCGGCGACCGCGCTCGTCCAGAGCCAACGGCGGAACCCGTCCCGATCCCGCCACCTCGGTGATGGGAAGGCATGCTGCACATCCGGGCGAGCGTCGTAGACGAGATCGGCGAGCACCGAGACCCCGGTGCCGTCGGGGCGTCCGGGAGCGTTGAGCGCATCGACGAACGCGGCGACCTCGTCGACCACGTACGGGTTCGCGACGCTGGACGCTCCGCCCTGACGGGAGCGGAACCACGCACGGATCCCGTCGGTCACGTCAAGTCCGGGGATCAGCGCGGTGTCGTCACGGTCCTGTTCGGGTTGCCACCCGGCGGCGAGCAGCGCGGTGGACTGCTCCGCCAGGAGCCGGCGCAGACCGGCGCTGTCGGAGGTCGCGCACCTCGGCAGGTCGTCGCCGAGCGAGAACCACCACGGGGCTGACGGATCCAACCCTGCGAGGTCGACCAACGCCGGTGGTCCCGTGGCGGTCAGGAGCACGCCGTCGACGTCGCTGACCGCGACCTCGTCCGCCGTCGAGGCCGACAGGCGGAACCGTGGGTCGCCACAGAGCCGAACTGCATCCACGGGCGCCCACCACGGCGCCGAGACGGCCTGCTTCGGGCCCTGGTCCTCGACGTGGACCCAGTCCCGAGACCGGTCGCGCCACCACCCGAGGAGTGGCGCAACCTCGCCCTGGAGGACGACCGCGCCGGGCAGCGGTCCACCCCAGACCAATCCACCGCTCACGTGACCGGCACGCATGACAGGACCGTCGGAGGACGCGAGGAGGTCGTCGAGTCGTCCTGTGACGACCAAGGTGTCGTCGAGGACCACGACCGGCGAGCCCGCAGCGACATCGAGACCCGCGGTCAGGAGCCACGGGAGCGCGGCCCACGCGGCGGCCCGCTCTCCCGCCATGAGCACCAGGTCGACCCACCGCAGACCGTCGATGTCGAGTCCGTGTGGGACGAGCACGTTGGCATCCGGCGGGGCCGTGAGCCTGGGGTCGGTCCAGAGCACCGTGACCGTCGCCTCCGGATGGGCGGCACGGACCGAGCGCTCCGCGACGATCCGCCTGGCCGGCCGTCGGGAGGAGGAGATCAAGAGCACCTGCACGGCGCCATTCTGGTCCGGGCGCCGGACCTACACTGCGACGCCATGGGACTCCGATCGACGGTCGGCACGATGCGAGCGTTCCCCACCCTCGGCCGGCGCGCGTTCGCCGCCGAGCAGCGCATGGACGTGCTGGAGCGACGCGTCGACCAGCTCGGCGGGGACCTCGGGGAGCTGCGTCACGGCCTGGCCGACCACGCGGCAGCGATCACCGAGCTGATGCGGAGGACGAGCGCTGTCGAGCAGCTGATCGAGCAGCTCCACCGCGACCTCACCTCGGCGGCGCCGCAGGAGACCCTCGCCATCGTCGAGGCCGTCCGCGACGACGTCGCGACGTTGAGCATCGAGCTGACCGAGCAGATGAACCGCACCACTGCCCTGCTCACCCAGGCCGGCGCGCCATCCGTGGGTGCATCGGGACCTGCCTGACAGCCACCGAGCGAACTGACGTCGGGATCGTCAACCCGACAGGGCAGCGACCACCTCGGCGAGAGGTTCGCGGAAGTCCCGCAGCTCGCCCAGTCCGGAGTTGCGGAGAGCGAAGTTGTCGAGCACGGAGTTCGCCGGCCGAGGCGCCATCGGCGGCGCGTCATGGGGTCTGGCAGCGTCGAACTCGACGGTCGAGATCGGACGCACCTTGTCGCGGGGATAGCCGGCCGCAGCCAGGATCTCACCGACGAACTCGTACCAGCTCACCGCTCCCTGGTTGGTCACGTGGTGGATCCCGGGCACCCGCGCGAGGCCGAGCTCCACGACCTTGCGGGCGAGGTCCGAGGCGAACGTCGGGTGCCCGCGCTGGTCGTCCACGAAGGTCAGGTGGTCGTGCTCGGCCGCCAGTCGGAGCACGGTCTTGACCATGTTGCTCCCGTGGCGTCCGCACACCCACGACGTGCGGGCGATCGTCCACCCCGGGTCGAGCTCCCTCTCGCCACCGAGCTTCGTTCGGCCGTACACCGACGCCGGCGCAGGTTCGTCCCACTCCACGTAGGGAGTGGGCTTGGTGCCGTCGAACACGTAGTCGGTCGACACGTAGACGACGTGAGCACCCACACGCCGTGCGCCATCGGCCACGAAGCGGGTCGCCAGGCAGTTGACACGATGGGCGCCTTCGACGTCCACCTCGCAGCGATCGACCGCGGTGAAGGCCGCTCCGTGCAGGATGAGGTCCGGATCGAACGACGTGACTGCTGCCAGGACGGCGTCGCGATCGGTGAGGTCGCAGTTGTGCAGGTCGAGACCGAGGACCTCGTGGTCCTCCTCGAGGAGAGGGAGGAGCTCCGAGCCGAGCTGTCCGGCGCTGCCCGTGACGACGATGCGCATGATCAGCGGTTCTTGACTCGGTCGCGGAGCGGCTTCCACCAGTCGACGTGGTCGACGTACCAGCCGATGGTCTCGTCGATCGCGGCATCGAAGGTCAGCTCGGGCGCCCAGCCGAGGGCGCTGACCTTGCGCACATCGATCGAGTACCGACGGTCATGGCCCTTGCGGTCCTCGACGTACTCCACATCGGAGTCGTCCTTGCCGAGCGCCGCGAGGATGGTGTCGGTGATCTCACGATTCGTGCGCTCGTTGCCGGCACCGATGTTGTAGATCTGACCGATCTCGCCGTGGCGCCGCACGAGGTCGACTCCAGCGCAGTTGTCACGGACGAACAGCCAGTCACGGACGTTGAGCCCGTCTCCGTAGAGCGGCACCCTGCCGCCCTCGAGGAGCGTCGTCACGAAGTACGGGATCAGCTTCTCAGGGAACTGGAACGGTCCGAACTGGTTGGACGAACGAGTGACCACGACCGGCAGCCCATAGGTCTCGTGGTATGCCAACGCGATCAGGTCCGAACCCGCCTTCGCCGCGGAGTAGGGCGACCGCGGGCTCAGAGCATCTGTCTCGACGAACGAGCCCTCCTCGATCGATCCGTACACCTCGTCGGTGGAGATGTGGACGAACCGCTCGACGCCGGACTGCGCCGCCAAGTCGCACAGCACGTTGGTGCCGCCGCAGTTCGTCCGCACGAACACGTCAGGATCGAGCAGCGAGCGGTCGACGTGGCTCTCGGCCGCGAAGTGGACGACCTGGTCGCAACCTGCGACAGCAGTGCGGACGGTGTCGCGGTCGCAGATGTCGCCGTGGACGAACTCGAAGCGTGCATCACCCTCGAACTCCGCGAGGTTCTCGTGGTTGCCGGCATAGGTCAGTGCATCCAGGACGCGAACCGAGTCGTCGGAGTTGGCCAGCACATGTCGCACGTAGTTCGAGCCGATGAACCCGGCGGCGCCGGTGACGAGTAGCTTCATGCCCTCCATCCTTGCCGAAGAGCGACCGCTCGACGAAAGTCGGAGCCAACCGACTCCCCGGCACGTCGACTCACTTGACCACGACACGCTCGCAGCGAGCCAGCACGTTCGGTCCGGCTCCCACGCCGCCGAACTCGACGCACACGCTGTGGCTGCCGACACCTGCGGTGCTCGACATGGAGAAGCCGTGGTTCGGGCCGTAGCCCGGATGGGCGGCGGCGACATCACCACGTGGATCGGCGGCGAGCAGGGTCTGCTTGCGACCGTCGATGCTGACAGCCACAGGGATCGCGCCGAGCGACTCAGGATCGAGTGCCCACCCGGCGACGAGGATCCGGTCGTCGGCGACCCGGATGACGTCGACGGATCCGATCGCCGACGCACCGGTCACAGCGACGAGCCGGCAGTTGACACGGGTGAGGGTGCCGAACGAGGTCAGCGCGACGCCGCAGACCTTGTGGGTCCCTGCGACGACGCCCACGACATGGGCTGAGAACCGCGAGCCGACCGGAGCGACCCAGGTCACGACGCCGCCGTCGACCTCGATCCCGATCGAGGTCACCGATCCAGGCGCCGGGATCGCGAACGTCCCCTCGACGTCGAACCCACCGACGAAGCCGGTCGCTGCGTCGACGGTGCCGCTCGGGGCGCGACCAGTCGGATCGGGCACGATCACAGGTCGGCATCCGAGGAGCACGTCACCGGTGCCGTAGTTCTGGTTGACCGCGGTGACGCACACATCCTGATAGCCCGGCGGAACACCGCTCACAGCACCCTGGAACCCAGCCGTCGGGCCCGCGAAGCTGACCGCCGCGGCAACATCGGGCCTCGCGAGCCCCGTCGTGGTCGTTGCGGACACGCCACCCGCCACGACCCTCACCGTCACCGGAGCAGTCGCGTCGGCATCTGCAGCCCAGCCAGCGACGACGACGGTCCCAGGGGCGACGCCGTAGGCGTCCACCGACCCGACTGGGGTGCTGGACGCCCACGCAAGTTCGGCCCACTGCTGCGAGCGCTGCCGGATCCACGGGAGCTGGCCGCTGATCGAGCCAGGGCACGAGGTGGATCCGATGTCGCCATGGCCGACCACCCTCGGGATCGTGATCGTGGTGCCGACCGGGTACTTCGACGAGCCGTCGCCCGCGACTCTCGTGACCGAGGTGTTCGGGTTCACGCCGTAGCTCGCCAACTTCCAGCCGATGACCTGGCTGACCGACTCCATGGAGGCTGCGCTCGGTTGGACCCCGACGTAGCTGCCGATGACCACGACACCGACCGAGTTCGTGTTGAACCCGGCGGTGTGCGCGCCGATCGTCGGCCCAGCGATGCTTCCTGCCCGGCCCTCCCAGACAGTGCCGAACTTGTCGACGACGAAGTTGTACCCGATGTCGGACCAGCCGCGGCCCTGCATGTGGTACGCCTGGACGCTGCGGATGATCCCGGGGACCTGCGCCGGGGTGTAGTCGTTGCCGCTCTCGGTGTGGTGGACGACAGCGAGGTTGATGGT
>JAFDWA010000106.1 GCA_018268735.1 Actinomycetota bacterium
GGTCGGTGTCGGACGGGTCGGTGTCGGACGGGTCGGTGTCGGACGGGTCGGTGTCCAGGCGGGCAGGGTGGTCGGGCATCTGACGCTCCATCGGGGGGGCTTGCATCGCAAGCAGCAAACTTGAGCACCTGGTTGGCAGGGTGGACAACAGGATGCCGACGACGTTCATTCCTGCCCGGTCACCCCGCCACGCGCTCGGCCCGCTGGCCGGAGTGCTGGTCGGCCGCTCGTCAGGAAGCCAGCGCCTGGATGACCAGCAGCGCCACCATCCCGCTCAGCAGGGTCAGCAGGACGCTGCGGGTCCGCCACGCGACGAGCGCTGCGACCACCCCGGCGCCGAAGTGCGCCTGCAGGAGGTCGAAGTGGCCCTCCGGTCGGACGAACGCCGGCGCAACGAGCGCTGCGAGCGCCGCCGACGGGATCTGGCGGAGGACCCGGTGCACCCGTGGCGGGACCCGGACCATGCGATGGGCGACGAGCAGGAACGATGCCCTCATCGCCAGGGTGATCACGCCCGCGATCAGGATCGTCCGCCACGCAGCGCTCACGCGACCACCCTCATGTCGAACGCTCCGGTCCGTCCGCGCCGATCCCATCGAAGTCCGCCACCTGCAGGTCGTCGTCGAGGACCGCGCCCGCGAGCGCCCCTGCGACGAGGCCGATCACGACCGAGGTCGATCCGGCCCCGAGCTGGGCTGCGATCACCGCTCCCACGGCGCCGACGACAGCTGCGACCACCGCCGGGCGGCGGGTCAGGGTCGGCACCAGGAGGGCCAGGAACGCGAGCGGCACCGCGAACTCGAGGTGGACGCCGTCGGGCACGGCGTGACCGACGAGGACGCCCACGACGGTCGTCACCTGCCACGTCACCCAGAGCGACGCGCCAGCCCCCACGTAGACCCAGAACCTGGCGCCGACCTCCTCCACCTCCGGTGGTCCCGACGAGCTCTCGCCGGACCAGCGCAGGATGGAGACCGCATAGGCCTCGTCGGTCAGCAGGTAGGCCATGGCCAGCCGACGACCGACGCCGAGGTCGGACACCTCGGGAGCGAGCGACGCGGAGTAGGCCGCCATGCGCAGGTTCATCGTGCAGGCCGTGATCACCGCCACGAGCACGGTCCCGCCACCGGTCAGCACCTCGATGGCGGCGAGTTGGGAAGCCCCGGCGAACAGGATCGTGGAGAAGCCCACCGGGACATCCCACGGCATCCCGTGAGCAAGCGGGGTCGCCCCGGCGAGGATCCCGACCGGAGCGACGCCGACGAGCAGCGGAGCGACCGCAGTCAGCCCGGTCCGCAGACCGAGCAGGGCCTTTCGAGGTCGGTCGGTCACCCGGTGATGTTGACCCATCCGGATGGGTCGCAGTACCCGATCGGCCAGGACGTCGTTTGGTCCGATGGACCTGTGGTCCCGCTCAGCTCGAGTCCCTACCGTGGAACACGTGCCGACCACCCTGACCAACCGCCTGTATCCGCTCCCCGACGGCCGCGACCTGACGTGGAACCACTACCCGATCGAGAACGCCTGCGGCGTCGTGGTGCTCGAACGCCACACCGACGGCCACCTCGACGGCTGCGCGATCAGCGACGCTGAGCTCCGCTCCCTGCTCGAAGCGCACCGACTCGCCTGACTCGGCACCCCGGACGGGCCCGGACCCGTCAACGACCGGGTGCGCCGAGGCCGCGATGGCGGGCCTTGTCCGCGTACATCGCCCGGTCCGCCCGATCCAGGACGTCCTCGGCGGTGTCGTGCACGTCGACCTCGATCGCTCCGACGGCCACCGACACGTCGGGCCACTCGGCGAGCGCAGCATCCACCTCGGCACGGATGCGCTCACCGAGGGCGTCGACGGAGATGCCGCTCGGCTGGAACACCACGACGAACTCGTCGCCGCCGATCCGGGCTGCCACGTCGTCGGTGCGCACCTGCGAGGAGATGGCATCAGCGACACGACACAGGACCGTGTCGCCTTCACGGTGCCCGAAGCGGTCGTTGAGCGCCTTGAAGTGGTTGAGGTCCGCGAACAGGACCACGGGACGTCCTCCGTCGGCCGCACCGGCGAGCATCTCGTCGAGCTGCTGGAGCAACGCCGAGCGGTTCATCAGCCGGGTGAGCGGATCCCGGGTGGCACGGGTGTTGAGGTCGCGCTCCTGGTCGCAGCGGTGCATGGTCGCCAGCATGGTGGAGCAGATGAGGGCGATGATGTCGGCGTTGGCGTCGTCCCAGGTCTCCGTGTAGCCGCCGAACACGAGCCGCACGACGCCGCCGTCGCCGTCGAGCCAGATCTCCACGGCCATCGCCGACGAACCGATCGTGGGATCCACGTCGCGTCCCGCGGGATGTTGCTCGATCGTGCTCACGATGCACGGAGCAAGGCGCAGCTGCGCAGGCTCGGCGACGGTCACGAGCGAGGCACCGTGGGCGATCCTGTCGACCGAACGACCGTCACCTGCCCACAGCGCCTCGAGGTGCAGATCCGAGCCCCTGGCTGCTGAGAGCTCGATGGTGCGGGCACCGACCACCCCGGCGAGGGCACCCAGCATCCCCTGGATCCGGCTGCGCATGTCGAGCCATCGCATCCCCGCGCACTCCACGTACACGCTCTGGGCGAGCGCCTTGAGCTGCGCCCGTCGACGCTCGATCGCGACCTCGTCCTCGACCGGACGCAGCGCGAGCACGAGCCACGTCCCGACCTCGTCGGTGATCGTGGTGGCGGTGACGCGGGTGTCGAGGTAGGTGCCGTCCCAACGCCGGACGCGGATCCGGGTCGCGACGTGGTAGCCGTCGGCGCGCTGGGTCTCGTTCAAGGCCCCCATCGCGACCATGAGGTCGTCTGGATGCACGTGGTCGCTGACCGACGTGCCGAGGAGCTCACCCCTCGGGATGCCGAGGATCCGTTCGACTGCACCGCTCGTCCAGACCGCCCGGAGCAGCGGATCGACGACGATGAGGAGGTCGGGAGAGAACTCCGTCGCCACGCGCTGGCACCAGCCGGCCCCGGGCAGGGCACCGGCAGCGAGCTCGTCGAGGTTCGGTGCTCCCTCCGGCCACACGAGCCGAGCAGGCACCCGCCGGAGTTCTCGCTGCGCTTCCACTGGGAACAGGCTAGGGAGCCTCGGTCCGGATTCCGCCCTATGGTTCGCTGCACCCGGTCGACCACGTCGTGGGACCACCTCGAAGCGGGCGGCACGGCAACGAACCACGACCGGACGACACGACCCAGAAGCACCCCATGTCGCATCCTGACCCCTTCGCCCCCGCCCGACTCGGCCCGCTGCAGCTGCGGAACCGCATCATCAAGGCGGCCACCTTCGAGGGCGTCATGCGCAACGGCGCTGTCACCGACGAGCTGATCGATTTCCACCGACGCGTCGCTGCGGGCGGCGTCGGGATGACGACCGTTGCGTACTGCGCCGTGTCGCCCGCCGGGCGGGTGCAGCGCCACACGATGGTGATGTCGCCCGACAGGGTCGCGGACCTGCAACGGCTCACCACCGCGGTGCACGACGAAGGGGCGGCGATCTCCGCGCAGATCGGCCATGCCGGCCTGGTCGCGAACACCCGGTCGAACGGCATGGCGACCCTGGCGCCCTCGAACCGGCTGAGCGCCCCGGCGATGGCACGGGTCCGCGCCGCCACGCGCGAGCAGCTCGATGCGGTCGTCGCCGACTACGCGCAGGCGACCCGCGTCGCCGCCGACGCCGGATTCGATGCCGTCGAGGTCCACCTCGGCCACAACTACCTGCTCAGCTCGTTCATGAGCCCGAACCTCAACCACCGGACCGACGAGTACGGCGGCTCGCTCGAGCGACGGATCGCGTTCCCCCGCCGCGTCCTCGCTGCGGTGCGCGAGGCGGCACCGGCTCACCTCGCGGTCACAGCGAAGTTCAACATGGCCGACGGCGTCGACAAGGGCCTCTGGCTCGATGAGAGCCTGCCCATGGCGAAGCTGATCGAGGCCGACGGGCACCTCGACGCGATGCAGCTCACCGGCGGCAGCTCGTTGCTCAACGGCATGTACTTCTTCCGCGGCGACGTCCCCATGCGTGAGTTCCGCGAGACCCAACCGGCGGTCGTCGGGTTCGGCCTGCGCTTCTACGGACCGAAGCTGTTCCCCGAGTACCCCTTCGAAGAGGCGTTCTTCCTGCCCTTCGCCCGGCAGTTCCGCGACGCCCTGACCATGCCGCTCATCCTGCTGGGCGGCATCAACCAGCGCTCCACGATCGTCGGCGCGATGGCCGAGGGGTTCGAGTTCGTCGCCATGGCCCGGGCGTTGCTGCGCGAGCCGGACCTGGTCGACCGCATGCAGGCCGAAGCCGACCACGAAGGCCGCTGCATCCACTGCAACAAGTGCCTGCCGACGATCTACACCGGCACGCGCTGCGTGCTCGTGCCGACCCCGTGACCCCCGAGTTGGGGCGGGAGGGTGGTCACTCGCTGGTCGGGCCGGTGAAGCTGGGCGGTCGCTTCTCCCGGTGCGATGCGAGCCCTTCGGCTGCGTCGGATCCCCCGAATCCGTAGAACTCGAGCCCCCAGGACGCGTCGAAGATCGACGAGTGGTCCCGGTACCAGTTGTTCAGCGCGTGCTTCGTCCAGCGGATGGCGGACTGCGAGCCCTCGGCGAGCTGCACCGCGACGGCAAGTGCGCGGTCCTGGAGCTCGTCGTCGTCGACGCACAGCGAGACGAGCCCGATGCGCTCCGCCTCCTCACCCGTCAGCGGCTCGCAGGTGAGCAGGTGGTACTTCGCCTTGGCCATGCCGCACAGCAGCGGCCAGCAGACCGCAGCGTGGTCGCCGGCAGCGACTCCGAGTCGGGTGTGGCCGTCGATGATGCGGGCCGACCGCGCCGCGATCGACACGTCGGCGAGCAGCCCCACGACGAGCCCGGCCCCAACCGCCGGCCCGTGCATCGCTGAGACGATCGGCTTGGAGCAGTCGATCACGTTGAACACCAGGTCCCGCGCTTCGCGCAGCACCCGCGTCCGAACCGCGTAGTCCTCGATCATCCCGTGGATCAGATCGAAGCTGCCCCCGGCGGAGAAGGCCCTCCCTGCACCGCGCAGGACGGCGACCCGGGTCGCCGCATCGCGGTCGACCGCTCGCCACACCTCAGCGAGCTCGCGGTGCACCTCGACGCCGACGGCGTTGAGGCCCGGACCGTCGAGGGTGATGCGCAGCACCCCGTGGGCGGGACGGTCGAAGGTCAGGCTCGGGAAGTCGCCGTAGATCAGGTCGCTGTCGTTCGGGCTGCTGTCGTTGCGGTCGCTGTCCTCCATGGCTGCAACCTACGCGGCGGATCCGCACCGGCCGGTATCGTCGTCGCCCATGTCAGGCTCCAGGTGGAACCCTCGACCGATCTCAGCAGCCCTCGTCGCCACGGTCCTCGTGGCGTTGCTCGCCGGGTGCGCGTCGGGTGAGCGCAGCGACGCCGCCCGCACCACGACGACCGGCCCGAAGAAGGCGGGCTCCTCCTCGACGACGACCGCCCCAGGGATCCCCGGTCAGATCCCCGGCATGGCCCCGGTGATCGACCCGAGCAACGTGTACTCCGAGACCGCCGCGGGCAAGCCGTCAGCGGCTCCGGACGGCTCGAAGTCCTACGTCTACGTGCCCGACAACGACGACGGCCAGGTGTGGGTGATCGACCAGGCGACCTACGAGGTCGTGGCTCGCTACCCGGTCGGCAAGCTCGTCCAGCACGTCGTGCCATCGCACGACATGAAGACCCTGTACGCGAACGCATCGGGCTCGAGCCAGCTGGTGCCGTTCGATCCGGTCACCGGCAAGCCCGGCACACCGATCCCCGTGGACGCGCCCTACAACCTGTACTTCACCCCCGACGGCCGCAGCGCCATCGTGATGGCCGAGCGGCGCAACCGGATGGACTTCTACGACGCCGCCACGTGGCAGCGCACCCGCTCGGTCGAGGTGCCCTGCACCGGCAAGGGCGCGACGACGGGTGGGATCAACCACGCCGACTGGTCCGCCGACGGCACGTACTTCATCGCGACCTGCGAGTTCTCGGGACGGCTCATCAAGGTCGACACGCTCACCGGGCAGATCCAGGGGACCCTCGACCTCGACAAGGGCGACATGCCTCAGGACTGCCGCGTGGCACCCGACGGCACCACCTTCCTGGTCGCCGACATGATGGCGGGCGGCGTCCACGTCATCGACGGTCCGTCGTTCCGCAAGGTCGGCTTCATCCCGACAGGTGACGGCGCGCACGGCATCTAC
>JAFDWA010000107.1 GCA_018268735.1 Actinomycetota bacterium
CGAACCGCTGGAGGTCTCCGGGACCTCACGGCGACGACATGGACTGGTTCCTCAAGTTCGCGCTGATCCCCGGGAGCGGGGATGAATGGCGCATCGACTCCGTCACACTCTCGAACTGACCGAACACCTCCCCTTCACCTCCGGAGAGCAGCAGGTAGCCTTCGAGCATGTCGACGGTTGAGCTGGACGAGCGAGTGCTGGAAGCCGCCCGCCGCGAGGCCGACCGGCGCGGGGTGGATGTCTCCGAGGTCGTGACCGCTGCGGTGCAGCGGTTCGTCGCCGGCACGGACCTCCAGGAGCTGCTCGCCGACTTCCGTCGCCGTGACGAGGCATCCGACGACACCCTCGATGAGGACGAGGCCCTTCGGCTCGCCTACGAGGAGCTCGCCGCTGTTCGTAGCGAACGTCGCTGACCCCGACCTCGACCATCCCCAGCGACGTGTACCGCGTTGTCGTCGATCCGAACGTGTTGATCTCGGCGGCGATCGCGGAAGGGAATCCGCACCGCGTCGTCGAGCTGGCGCTGCGGGACTCGTCACGATCGTCGCGTCGCCGCACCTGATGGATGAGGTTCGGACGGTACTGGCACGGGACAAGTTCCTCCGCTGGCGCACACGTGAGGAGCTCGACCGCTTCGTCACCGACATCGAACTGCTCGCCGAACCGGCACCCGACCCGACCGACGTAGCCGCCGTGTTCCGGGACCCCGACGACGACTACCTCGTCGCACTCCTCCGCCAGACCGACGCCGACGGGCTGTGTTCCGGCGATCAGGATCTGCACGCCGTCGAGGACATCACCGTCTGGATGCCGGCAGCACTCGTCCAAGAGGTACTGGGACAGCCGGAAACCTGAGCACCCGAGGAATGCAACTTCTGGGATGGTTCTTCGGTGATCCTGCGATCCTGCGACGACGTGATGGAGACCTGAAGGAGACGGAGTTCGGGTGAGCTGGGAAGCAGGAACGTACGTGTTCACCTTGCGAGACGGTCACGGCGTAGTGGTCACTGCCGATCACGCTCAGGATCCGGCGGCTGACTCCGTACTCGATGCCTTCCTCTCTCAGCTCGTCGTGGATGCTCCGTGACGACACGGCGTCTGTGTGAACTCACGAGCGGGTCATCCGAACGTGTTCCTCGGGTCCGACCCGATACCGCATCGAGTGCATACCGATTGCATGCATGGCCGACCACCAGAGCGCCGGGGCAGTCTGCACCTGGGCCGAAAAGCGGCGAAGCCCCTGCAGTTGCAGGGGCTCCGTACCGTCGGGCTGGGGAGATTCGAACTCCCGACCTCTTGACCCCCAGTCAAGCGCGCTAACCAAACTGCGCCACAGCCCGGGGAGCGGACACTGTAGCCCCGGCATCGTCCTCACCCGAACCCACCACCGACCAGCGCAGACCCGTCCTCATCCGGGGCCTGCGTCCGGATCGTCGCCCTGCTCCGAACCCGGTGACCCCTGGCACCACATCTGGCGTCAGAAGCCAGGAGAATCGCGGGCACCATCGCGGTGGGCAGCGCTGCTGCCAGCGGCGGTCAGCCGACGAGCCACTGGATGCCCTGGACGAGACGCCAGCCCAGGTAGATGACCACAGCGGCGAGCAGCACCCAGAAGTGCCAGGGCACCTTGTTGCTGCGATCCTCCTCCCGAGGGGCAGCCGAGGACTGGACGAGCGGCCGGTCGCCAGGGTCGGCGACGTGGTGGCCCGATGGGCAGTCACCCTCGGGCGTCAACGTCGACGGCGTGTAGAAGCGGCTGCACTCCTCGCACCACGGCACGGCCGGTCCCCTACCTCACCGCGTCCGAGCTCAGACCGGGGGGACGCCATGGCGGCGTGATGAGAACGTCCGGTCCTTCCCGGCAGCTCGCATCAGCCGACGGTGGACCTCGGTCCGCAAGTCCTCCCACTCGACGACTGCGTCGACGACGAGCTCCGACGCGAGGCGCATCAGCTCGACGTCGGTCTCGTAGATCTCACGCTGCTCAGCGACGAAGGCTTCGCGCTCGACAGGGTCGTCGATCGCCGCGATCTTGTTGGCGAACACCGCGTTGACCGCAGCCTCGGGTCCCATCACGGCGATCTTCGCGGTCGGCAGGGCGATCGTGGCCACGGGATCGAACGCCGGACCCGACATCGCGTACAGGCCGGCGCCGTACGCCTTGCGCAGGACCACCGAGATCTTCGGGACCGTCGCCTCCGACACGGCGGTGATCATCTTGGCGCCGTGTCGGATGATGCCCTCGCGCTCGACCTGCGAGCCGATCATGAACCCCGGGACATCAGCGAGGAAGACCAACGGGACACCGAACGCGTCGGCGAGCCAGATGAACCGCGCCGCCTTGTCAGCCGAGTCGGTGAACAGCACGCCGCCCTTGTGCATCGGGTTGTTGGCGACGATCCCGACGGGACGACCCTCGAGCAGGCCGAAGCCCACGACCAACTCCGGTGCGAACAACGGCTTGATCTCGAAGAAGGACTCGCCGTCGAGCAGACCGTCGAGGACGTCGTGGACGTCGTATCCCTGCGCCTCCTCCTCCGGCACGACCGCCGCGGTCAGAGCACGCGTCGGCTCCGTCGGGCGGTAGGTCGGTGGATCCTCGCTCCAGCGGCTCGGCAGATAGGTCAGATACGCCCGCGCCTGGTGGATCGCGTCCTCGTCGTCGACAGCGAGGTTGTCACCGCAACCCGACACGGTGGCGTGCATCCGAGCGCCGCCCATCTCCTCCAGCGTCACGACCTCGCCGACCACCATCTCGGCCATGCGAGGTGAGCCGAGGTACATCGAGGCGTTCCCCTCGACCATGACCACGATGTCGCAGAACGACGGGATGTAGGCGCCCCCGGCCGCTGACGGTCCGAACAGGCAGCAGACCTGCGGCACCCGACCTGACAGCTTCACCTGGTTGTGGAAGATGCGACCCGCCCCTCGACGTCCGGGGAAGAGCTCGACCTGGTCGGTGATCCGTGCACCTGCGGAGTCCACGAGCCACACGACCGGGATCTCGTCGCGGAGCGCCGTCTCGGTCAGACGCACGATCTTCTCGACGGTCCGTGCCCCCCAGCTTCCTGCCTTGACCGTGGGGTCGTTCGCCATGATCGCCACGGGCCGGCCATCGACCTCGCCCACGCCGGTGACGACCCCGTCCGCCGGAAGGTCCGGGGTCATCCCGTCGCGGTACGGGGCGTTCGCGAGCAGCTGGTCCTCGACGAAGGTGCCGGCATCGCAGAGCAGGGCGATCCGGTCGCGGACGAACAGCTTGTTCTGCGCCGCCAGCTTGGCAGCTCCGGCGTCGAGGTTGCCCTGCCGGGCGCGGGCCGCCGCTGCGGCGAACCGGTGAGCGGCAGCGGCGGCTCCCAGATCGTCGCCCGGTGCGCCCATCGATCAGCCGTCGACCGAGACGAGGTCGACCACGAAGATCAGATCCGCGTTCGGTGGGATCCCCGAGGCAGGTGGCGGGTTCGCTCCGTAGGCCATCGCCGCGGGGATGACGAGCGTCCGACGTCCGCCTTCCTTCATGCCGGGGATGCCCTTGCTCCAGCCGGGGATCACCTGGCCGAGGGGGAACTGCACCGCGCCGTCCATCTGCCAGGAGGACTGGAAGACCTTGCCGGTGCTCGCAACGGCCCCGACGTACTGGGCGGTGACGGTGTCACCGGCCTTCGCCTCCTTGCCGGTGCCCACCACGTCATCGGTGATCTTCAGCTCGGTCACCGGGGCATCGACCTTGGCGACCTTCGGCTCGCCGCGCTCCTGGATCGCCTTCGCCTCCGGCGTCGATGCCGCCGTCGTCGAGGAGCCGGAGGCGCCGTCGGCCCCGCTCCCGGTCCTCGCCGTGTCATGCCCTGCAACAGTGGTCGTCGACGCCGTGTTGTCATCGCCGCAGGCGGTCGCGACGCCGAGGCCGAGCACGCATGCCACGACGCCGAGCACGGCGACACGACGTCGACCTCTGCTCAGCGCCATGTGACATCCACCAGGTCGACGGTGAACACCAGCGTCTCGTTCGGGGCGATCCCCGCACCCGGTGGCGGCGTCGCGCCGTAGGCCATCGCGCCGGGGATCACGAGCGTCCGCCGGCCGCCCACCTTCATGCCGATGAGACCCTCGCTCCAGCCCTGGATCACTCCGTCGAGCGGGAAGCTGATCGGCGAACCACGGTCCCACGATGCGTCGAACTGGGCCCCGTTCGACGCTGACACGCCCACGTAGTGGGCCGTCACCGTCGCACCCGGGGTGACCTCGTCGCCGGTGCCGACGACCTCGTCGGTCACGAGCAGCTCGCTCACGGCGTCGGTGGCAGCCAACTCGGGCTTGCCGCGCGCCTCGATCTCGTCACGTACCTGACTCACTGGTCCTCCTCGTGGGGTCCGGGCGATCGTAGAGGGTCCTGCTCATCCGCCCCGCCGCCGCACGCGCAGCTTGATCGGGGTCGCCTCCAGGTCGAACTCCTCGCGGAGCATGCGCTCCAGGTAGCGGAGGTAGCTCGCCGGGAGCGTCTTGTTGGCGAACAAGGTGAACGTCGGCGGGTCCGATGCACCCTGGGTTGCGTACAGCACCCGGGCGCCGTGCGGTCCGGGTTGGGCCTGCTGGGCGCGACGGATCACGTCGTTGACCTGTCGGGTCGGGATGCGGGTGTGGTAGGCGTCGATGGAGACCTCGAGCGCCGGAAGCAACCGGTGCACGCCCCGGCCCGTCAGCGCCGAGATGCGCAGCACGGCGGCGTCGCCGAGGAAGTGCAGGCGTTGGCCGAGCTGGTACAGGACGTCCTTGCGACGCTCCTCGTCGAGCAGCTCCCACTTGTTCAACAGCACCACGATCGGACATCCCGCACCGTCGACGCGCTCTGCCAGCCGCTGGTCCTGGTGGGTGACCCCTTCGGTCGCGTCGATGACCAGCAGTGCGACGTCGGCCCCGTCGACGGCCTTGAGTGCACGGACCATCGAGAAGTACTCGGTGCCCTCGTCGATCCGCGACTTGCGGCGCATGCCGGCGGTGTCGACGAAGCGCAGCGGGCCGATCTCGGTGTCCACGACGGTGTCGACGGCGTCACGTGTCGTACCCGGCATGTCGTGGACCACTGCACGGTCCTCGCCGATGAGCCGGTTGAACAACGTCGACTTGCCGACGTTCGGCCGGCCGACGAGGGCGACGGAGATGACCCCCTCCCCCTCGTCCATGTCGGACTGCTCGACGTCGACGCCGGCGTCTGGCTCCTCGGCCGGCAGCTCGCCGATGATCACGTCCAGCAGGTCGCCGGTGCCGCGCCCGTGCAGCGCCGAGATCGCGAAGGGTTCACCGAGGCCGAGCGACATCAGCTCCCAGATCGATGCCTCGTGGCTCGCATCGTCCACCTTGTTCGCGACCACGTGGACCGGGGCATCGAGCGAACGGAGGAGATGCGCGACCTGTGCGTCCTCGTCGGTGACGCCGACCCGCGTGTCCACCACGAACAGGACGACGTCCGCGGAGCGGATCGCCTGCTCGGACTGGGTGCTCACCTTGCGGTCGAGCTCGGTGCCGCCGCTCATCCAACCACCTGTGTCGACGAGCAGGAACGGGCGACCGAGCCACTCGGCTTCGACCTCCTTGCGGTCCCGGGTGACTCCCGGCTTCTCCTCGACGATCGCGACGCGCCGCCCGAGGATCCGGTTCATCAGGGTGGACTTGCCGACGTTGGGGCGTCCGACGATCGCGACGACGGGGAGCTCAGCCACCGGTCGCTCCACTCGACACGGCGAACCGCCGCTCGGTCCGCTCCTCGAGGAGCGCCCGTCGAAGGGCGACCCCGTCGGTCGGGACGACCTCCACGCGACGCGGCAGGTCCTCGGGCGACATCCCGTCGAGGAACACACCCCGCGACAGGCACACGTCGGGCAGCAGGTAGCGGTGCCCGGCCGGCTCGGCCTCCAGCGTGCGCGCAACGTCCTCGCCGACGATCAGACCAGCGACGGCGATGTCGACGCCGAAGTACCGGTTCTCGACCGGGATGATCCGAACGCCGGCCCCATCGAGGCCTCCACGGCGTTCGTGGCGCAGCACGTCGTCGACGAGCGGTGCGAGGATCCTCGCACCGTAGGCGCCGGTGAGGATGCCGACCGGAGCGCCTGCACCTGCGATGTCGTGCGCCGCACGCCCACGACCTTCCTCGCCCGCAGCGTCCTCTCGGCGGTCACCGCGTCGTGCGCCGAGGCGCACCGGGGTGGGCGTGGGCG
>JAFDWA010000108.1 GCA_018268735.1 Actinomycetota bacterium
CTTCCTCAGCGTGCCCCAGACGCACTCCCGTCGTCGCTCCAAGCTCGACCCCGCACTCGTGCGCGCGAACAACCTGCTGATGCGCCACGAGCTCGATGTCCGCATGTCCGGCGGGGGACAGATCCTGGCGATGGCGGCGAGCGGCAGCCAGGACCTCTCGGTGGCAGCGGAGATGGCGCAGAAGATCAAGTCCCAGTGGCGTCAGATGCGTGGCGTGGAGCCGGAGGAGGCCGAGACGGTCCACCTCCAGCCGCTGTACGACGGGACGATGCACCTGATGATCGGCTGCCGCTTCGTGTTGCCGATCGCCGTGTCGCTCGATCCGACCCACCCGGCGCTCGAGGTCGGTCCGCTGACCCGCGTCCGCGACAAGGACGGCTGCCATCGCGTGATGGAGTGGATCGCCGAGGCGCACCAGGGCGCCACCGGCCTTCCGACGATCTACCACCGACAGGAGGACGACCTGCTCACGCAGGTGCGGGCGATCGTCAAGCTCTGAGCCCCTCCTCCCGCACGGAGCGGTGGTGCGGGTCCGGTAGCGTGGCCCGCCGTGACCGGACCGCCCGATCAGCCCTTCCGCTCCCTGAGCGGCATGCGCGACGTGCTGGCGCCGGAGTCCTCACGACGCCGGGCACTGGTGGGGGAGTTCGCCGCCGTCGCCGGGTCTGCCGGTTACGAGGAGGTGGTCCTTCCGCTCGTCGAGGACCTCGGGGTGTTCCGCCGCGTCGGCGAGGCGACCGACGTCGTCACCAAGGAGATGTACGACTTCGTCGACAAGGACGGAACCCGCATCGCGCTGCGGCCGGAGATGACCGCCGGTGCCGTCCGCGCCTTCGTGCAGCACCGCCCCACGCTGCCGTGGAAGGTCTGGTACGCGGGATCGAACTTCCGCCACGAGCGTCCGCAGAAGGGCCGCTACCGCAGCTTCGACCAGGTCGGCGTCGAGGTGCTCGGCGTCGACGACGCGGATCTCGACGTCGAGGTGATCGCCCTCGGTTGGCGCTTCTACCAGCGACTCGGGTTGCGCCGGATCCGACTGCTGTTGAACTCGCTCGGCGAGCACGAGGACCGCGTCCGCTACACCGAGGCCGTGCGTCGCCACCTGCACGCGCGGCGCGACGAGCTGTCCGAAGCCGCCCTCGAGACGCTGGAGCGGAACCCGCTGCGCGTCCTCGACTCGAAGCGGCGGGAGGACCGGGCGGTGATCGCCGATGCGCCGAAGGTCGCCGAGCACCTCTCCGAGGACGCCGCTGCGCACTTCGCACGGGTCCGGGCCGGGCTGGACTCGCTCGGCATCCCGTACACGATCGAGGACCGGCTCGTCCGTGGGCTCGACTACTACCGGCGGACGACCTTCGAGTACGTCGCCGACGCGCTCGACGCGGCCCAGAACGCCGTCGGCGGCGGGGGACGCTACGACCGGCTCGCCGAGGACCTCGGAGGGCCGCCGACCGACGGCATCGGCTTCGCGCTCGGCGTGGACCGCATCCTGCTGGCCTGCGACGCGGAGAGCGTGTTCCCGGCACCATCGGCGGACATGGACGCCTTCGTCGTCGACCTCGTCGGCGGTGCGGCAGCCAGGGACCTCACGCACCTGCTGCGCGATGCGGGCATGTCGGCGGACCGACGCTTCGGCGGTGGTTCGATGAAGTCGCAGATGAAGTCGGCTGACCGATCCGGTGCTCGGTTCGCGCTGATCGTCGGCGACGACGAGCTTGCCGTCGACGAGGTGACGGTACGGGACCTTCGCTCCGGCGGCGAGCAGCGCCGCGTGCACCGCGACCAGTTGATCGACGACCTGAGGACGCACCTGTGACCACAGCACTTCGAACCCACATGTGCGGCGAGCTGCGCACCGACCACGTCGGCGCGACCGTCTCCGTGTGCGGATGGGTGGCGCGTCGCCGCGAGCACGGCGAGCACCTCGCGTTCATCGACCTGCGGGACCACACAGGGCTGCTGCAGTGCGTGGTGGACGGCGCGCACGACCTTCGCGGCGAGTACGTCCTCCGGGTGACCGGCACGGTGCGCCCACGTCCCGAGGGGACCGCCAACGCGTCGCTCGACACGGGCGAGGTGGAGCTCGGCGACTGCAGCGTCGAGATCCTCTCGGTCGCGGAGCCGCCGCCGTTCCCTCTCGACGACCGGGCGGAGGACGTCGACGAGACCGTGCGGCTGCGCCATCGCTACGTCGATCTCCGACGTCCGGCGATGCAGCGCAACCTGCGCACAAGGGCAGCGGTCAACGCGTCGCTGCGTCGAGCGATGGACGGCCAGGGCTTCGTGGAGGTCGAGACCCCCATGTTGATCGCGTCGACGCCAGAGGGTGCCCGTGACTTCGTGGTGCCGTCGCGCCATCGACCGGGCACGTTCTACGCGCTGCCGCAGAGCCCGCAGCTGTTCAAGCAGCTGTGCATGGTCGGTGGCATCGACCGCTACTACCAGATCGCGCGGTGCTTCCGCGACGAGGACCTTCGGGCCGATCGCCAGTTCGAGTTCACCCAGCTCGACGCCGAGATGGGCTTCGCCGGACAGGAGGACGTCCTCGCGGCCGTCACCGTCGCGGTGGGAGCGGCGGTCGAGGCCGTGACAGGAGATCCGGTCAGCGACATCGGCCGCATGACCTGGCGGGACGCGATGGACCGCTACGGATCCGACAAGCCCGACATCCGCTTCGGGATGGAGCTCGTCGAGCTGACCGACGTCTTCGCCGACACCGGCTTCAACGCGTTCAAGGCGCCGTCGATCAAGGCGATCCGCCTGGAAGGAGCCTCGGCGTCGACGAGTCGCAGCCGTCTCGACGACCTCACCGACATGGCGAAGCGCTGGGGTGCCAAGGGGCTGGTGTGGATGCGTGCCGAGGCAGGGGGCGAGGACGGCGCCGTCGAGCTCGCCTCACCGGTCGCGAAGTTCCTCGACGCCGCGGAGCTGGGCGCCATCACCGAGCGACTCGGGGTCCTGCCCGGTGACCTCGTGTTCCTCGTCGCCGACGAGTGGGCGATGACCTGCCACGTGCTGGGTCTCCTCCGACTCGAGCTCGGACGTCCGGCCGTCGACGAGGGCGGGCTGCAGTTCCTGTGGGTCGTCGACTTCCCGCTCTTCGAGTCGGTGGATCCCACGAGCGGTCGCCCCGTCCCGGCGCACCACCCGTTCACCATGCCCCACGAGGAGGATCTCGCCCTGCTCGACGGCGACAGCGATGCGCTGCTCGAGGTCCGCTCGCAGGCCTACGACCTGGTCCTGAACGGATGGGAGCTCGGCTCGGGCAGCGTCCGGATCCACCGTCCCGAGGTGCAGCGGCAGATCTTCGGCCTGCTCGGCATCGGCGAGCAGGAGGCGCAGTCGAAGTTCGGCTTCCTCCTCGACGCGTTCCGCTACGGCGCCCCGCCGCACGCCGGCTTCGCGTTCGGCATCGACCGGCTCGTGGCGCTCCTGCTCGGCGAGGAGAACATCCGCGAGGTGATCGCCTACCCGAAGACGCAGTCGGGCACCGATCCGCTGACGAAGGCCCCGACGGCGATCGACGCCGGTCACCTGGCAGAGCTCGGCCTGCGCCTGCTGCCGCCCACGACCTGAGCAGCCCGCCGGGCGCTTCGCCATCGAACCTGCAGGTGGCGGTCGTCCCAGCGGCGTGTGGCCTACGAGCTCGCCGGGATGCGCGCAGGTGCGGTCCGCACGGAGCTTGTCACACCCCTGGGGCGTGCGGCTAGGGTGCGGGCCACACAGCGACGTTCGGGGAAAGCCGGTCAGAACCCGGCACTGTCCCGCAACCGTGGGTGGAGGTCGTGGCCTCCACGAGTCGGAGCACCTGTCGCCGCTGCGCTCAGCAGGACCCGTCGTGGATTGCGGGACGAGCGCCGGGTCGCCGTGCGCACCCGGCATCGCCTCTGTGACTCCCCGGGATGACACGAGAGGTGATGTCGATGAGAACCGACCGCAAGTTCCGCCGGACCCCGCTCGCAGCCGCTGTGCTGCTCGCTGCGGTCCTCGTCCCCGCCTGCGCGCCCGGACCGACGACCTACAAGGAGGGCCGCTGCAGCGGCACCGAAGGCGTGAGCGTCGTCGTCGACTTCGCTCCGCTGCAGGACCGCATCGTGCAGCGATGCGCCCTCGGACCGCAGGCGAACGGTACCGCAGCGCTCAGCGCCGTCGGACTCACGCCTGACTCGGGACCCGTCACCGGCGGGGTCTGCCAGATCGACGGCCTGCCGACGCAGGGCTACCCCTACTGCTGGACGACCGGTGGCTACTGGTCCTACTGGAAGGCGCCGTCGGTCGGCGCTGCATGGGGCTTCAGCCCAGCCGGGCCGGCATCGTCGGCCCCGGCTGCCGGTTCGGTCGAGGGATGGCACTTCGCGCTGTTCGCCAACGGGACCGCGACCCCGCCGCGGGTCGGTGCCTGATGCGTCCGACCTCGACCCGCCGGTCGCCTGATCACCAGAGCACCGGCCACCAGAACACCAGCCACCAGAGCACCAGCCACCAGGCAGAACGGAGCAGATCGATGAAGGTCACCTCGACGACGACTCGCCGCGCGGCGGTCACCGCAGCGGCGGTGGTGCTGCTGCTGACGGCGTGCGCACCCCCGCCGAGCGCGAACCAGGCCGCTGCCAGCGGCGCCGGCGCCTGGCTCGACCGCCAGTTCACCTCTGCAGGATGGTTCCCCGGTGCCTTCACGCCGTCGACGCCCGACGTCGTCAACGGTGCGCAGGCGATCGCCGACCTGTCGGTCCTCGGCATCGGAGCCGGCTCGCGAGCGACTCGGCTCGCCCGTCTGGAGGCCGACGCCCCGGCGGCGATCGACGACGGCACGGCCTACGTCCCGGGCACCCTCGCCCGAGTCATCCTCGCCGTCGTCGCCTCCGGTGGGAACCCCCGCTCCTTCGCCGGCACCGACCTCGTCGCCGACCTGGAGTCGACGATCCAGCCGGACGGACGCTTCGGCTCGCAGTTCCCCGGCTACGACGGCTCGTACCGCCAGGGCCTCGCCCTGGCCGCCCTGTCGGTGGTGACGCCACGTCCGGCGAGCATCACGCCGGCGTCCGGCCAGTCGATCGACGATGTGGCTGCTGTGGCGTGGCTCCGGGCCCAGCAGTGCGCCGACGGATCCTGGATGGCGTTCAGGGCCACCACGACGTCGCCGTGCGTCGAGGACCCCAGCACGTGGACCTACAAGGACTCCAACGGATCCGCGATGGCGGCGCTCGGACTGACCGCCGTCGGCGCGACCGCCCCCGTCGACCCGTCGGGCTGGTTCACCTCGGTGCGAGGGAGTGACGGCGGCTGGGGTGCGTTCCCCGCCGGGGCCACGACGCAGTCCGACGCTGATTCGACCGGGCTCGTCATCGCTGCGCTGAAGGCGCTGGGTCACGATCCCGACGAGTCGGCCTATGCCGCGCTGCGCTCGTTCCAGCTCGGCGACACCGCGGCGGTGGCGGACCGCGGCGCGTTCTTCTACAAGAGCCCCGACCACAGCCCGAACAGCTATGCCACGCTCGACGCGCTGACCGCCCTGTTCGACGGGGTGTGGCCCGGGGTGCTCGCGGCGTCGCACGGGTAGCGTCCCGTGCCATGGCCGACGACCTCTTCGCCGCTGCCGCCGAGGAGCGTCTCGCTGCCCGTGGGCCGCTCGCGGATCGGCTGCGGCCGAAGCAGCTCGACGAGGTCGTCGGCCAGGACCACCTGCTCGGGGCGGGCAAGCCGCTCCGGGCGCTGGTCGACGCCGACCGCCTGTCGTCGGTCATCCTCTGGGGGCCGCCGGGCACCGGCAAGACGACGATCGCCCGGCTGATCGCCCGGGATTCCTCCAAGGCGTTCGTGCCCCTGTCAGCGGTGACCGCGACGGTGAAGGACATCCGTGAGGTGGCGGCTGCTGCACAGCACCGGCTCGGAGCGAACGGCCAGGGGACGATCCTCTTCCTGGACGAGATCCATCGCTTCACCAAGGCGCAGCAGGACGCGCTCCTCCCAGCGGTCGAGACCGGACTCCTCGTGCTCATCGGCGCGACCACGGAGAACCCCCACTTCGAGGTCAACCCGCCGCTGATGAGCCGCTCCACGCTGTTCCGGCTGCACGCACTCGGAGCGCCGTCGCTCACCGAGCTCGCCCATCGCGGCCTGGCGGCGGAGTCCGCGACTGCCGACGCCGCAGCGGTCGAGCACCTGGTCGAGCGATGCGGCGGCGACGGGCGGCACCTGCTCACGAGC
>JAFDWA010000109.1 GCA_018268735.1 Actinomycetota bacterium
CGGTGCTGCAACGCACGGTGCGCATCGGCGGGGCGTGGACCACCTTCCGCGGGACCCGGCTCAAGGTGATCCGATCCGAGCCCGTCGTGGAGCGCCCCGAGACGCACACGGACCCTGCGGCGGCGCCCGGCACCGTCGAGGGGGCACTGGTCGCCTGCGGAGAGCAGAGCAGGTTGCGCCTCCTCGAGGTCCAGCCGGAGGGCCGCTCCCCGATGGACGCCGCAGCGTGGGCCCACGGCGCACGGCCCGACGGCGAGCGACTCGGGGAGCTGCTCTCAGGTCACGACGACAGCGACGATCCACGTGGCTGACGAGGGCGTCCGCGCGAGACGGGTGGCGCTCGCAGCGCTGGCACGGATCGACGACGACGGGGCCTATGCGAACCTCGTGCTGCCGGCGATGCTGCGGGGCGAGGGATCCGCGGCGACGTCGCTGCCCGAGCGCGACCGTGGCTTCGTGACCGACCTCGTGTACGGCACAGAGCGGATGCGTCGCGCGTGCGATCACCTCGTCGACAGGTTCCTGTCAGCGGCTCCGCCGCCGCCCGCTCGTCGAGCCCTTCGCCTCGGTGCGTACCAGCTGGCCTTCCGCCCCGACCTGCCCGCCTACGCCGTCGTGTCCTCGACGGTGGCCGCCACCCCGAAGCGCTTCCGCGGGCTCGTCAACGCCGTGCTGCGTCGGGTGTCGGATGCACCGGTCGAGTTCCCCGACGAGGCGACACGGCTGAGCTATCCGGACTGGATCGTCGAACGCCTCACGGCCGACCTCGGCAGCAGCGCCGCCGTCGAGGCCCTCGCTGCGATGAACCGACCGGCGCAGGTGCACCGACGCGACGACGGCTACATCCAGGACATCGCCTCGCAGTGGGTCGCGGCCTCGGTCGGCGCTCGGGCAGGGGAGCGGATCGCCGATCTCTGCGCAGCGCCCGGCGGAAAGGCGACGGCGATGGCTGCGAGTGGTGCAACGGTGGTGGCCTCGGACCTCAGGGCCGGCCGGGTCGGCCTGGTCGCGGCGAACGCCGCGTCGACCGGAGCGGCCTCGGTGCTGCCCGTCGTCGCCGACGGGACAGCCCCTCCGCTGCGCCCCGGGTGCTTCGACCGGGTGCTGGTCGACGCGCCCTGCAGCGGGCTCGGCGTCCTGCGTCGTCGGCCCGATGCCAGGTGGCGCATCGATCCGTCGGCTCCCGAGCGGCTGCAGGCGATCGCCGTCGACCTCCTCGATGCAGCGGCGACGCTCGTCGCTCCGGGAGGTGTCCTCGTCTACAGCGTGTGCACCCTGACCGCAGCCGAGACCCTTGCCGTCGACGACCGACTCGCCGCACGTCATCGGGAGCTCACGCCGATCCCCGCGCCCGACCCTCCCTGGCGCCCCTGGGGTCGCGGTGCGATCCTGCTGCCGCAGGAGGCGGGGACCGACGGAATGTGCCTGTTCCGCTACACCAGGGACGCATCGACGCCGCCCTGATCGGTGGGGTGCCGACACCTGCCACGACGGGTCACCTTCCTCCGTGCGACAGTACGCTCGGCGACCATGAGCGAGACGCCCGAGACAGCCGACGGCCACCAGGCGAAGGTCCTCACCGTCAGCGACGGGGTCGTTGCCGGGGTGCGCGAGGACCGCAGCGGTGCGGCGATCGCCGAGCTCCTGGCGACCCGAGGCTTCGAGGTGATCGAGCGCCGAGTGGTGTCCGACGGCGTGGACGAGGTGTCCAACGCGCTCTCGTACATGGCGTTCGGCTTCAACGGGGTGATCGTCACGACCGGCGGGACGGGCTTCGGCGAGCGCGACCTGACGCCCGAGGCGACCAAGCGGATCCTCGACCGGAGCGCGCCGGGCCTCGCTGAGGCGATGCGGGCGGTCAACCCGCTCGGCCGGCTGTCGCGCGGCGTGGCAGGCGTGCGGGGCGCCGCGCTGATCCTCAACACGCCCGGGTCGACCTCGGGTGCGGTGGAGATGCTGGAGTCGGTGATCGACGTCGTCGACCACGCCCTCGACCTCCTCGGCGGAGCCTCAGGCGGGCATCCGACCTCCTGATCCGGTCGATTTCGTGACGGTCGGAGCAAAGTCGACCATGGCGGGCCGCGGGCGGTAGCATCCGGGCACCGATGGACGTTCCCGACACCACCGAGGACGCAGCGAGGCTGGCAGCGGTCGACCGCGAGTGCATGACCCGCGCGATGGCAGCAGCGGCTCGCGTCCGATGCGCGACCTCGCCGAACCCATGGGTCGGCGCCGTGCTGAGGACCGCCGACGGTCAGATGTTCGAGGGGGCGACCGAACCGCCCGGCGGCTCCCACGCCGAGGTCGTCGCGCTCAGGGCGGCAGGAGGTGCCGCAGCCGGCGCGACGCTGTACGTGACCCTCGAGCCGTGCAGCCACACCGGCCGCACCGGGCCGTGTGCCACGGCCATCGTGGAGGCGGGGATCAAGCGGGTCGTCATCGGAGTGGAGGACCCGGATCCCCTCGTCGCCGGCAGCGGCGTCGAGTCGCTGCGGCGTGCCGGCGTCGAGGTCGCCGTGGGCGTCCAGTCGGAGCAGGTGGCAGGGCAGCTGACCGCGTATCTCAAGCACCGCAGCACAGGTCGTCCCTATGTCGTGCTGAAGCTGGCGGCGACCCTCGACGGGGGGACCGCAGCGCCCAACGGCACGAGCCGCTGGATCACCTCGCCCGAGGCGCGCGCCGACGGCCACCGGCTGCGTGCCGAGTCGGACGCGATCCTGGTCGGAGCGGGCACCATCCGACGCGACGACCCGTCGCTGACGGTGCGCGACTACCGGCCGCCGGTGCTCCCCGACGGCCGGAGCCTCGATCCGCTGCGGGTGGTGCTGGGCTCCGTCGCCCCCGACGCGAACGTCCAGCCCTGCTATTCCACCTCGGGTCCGCTCGTCGACGTCCTCGACGACCTGGGATCCAAGGGCGTGCTGCAGCTCCTGGTCGAGGGGGGTGCCAACGTCGCGGGCGAGTTCCATCGTCTGGGGCTCGTCGACCGCTACGTCATCTACACCGCGCCTGCGCTCTTCGGCGGTGAGGACGCGCGTGGGCTGTTCGCCGGCAACGGTGCCTGGGACATGTCGGAGCTCTGGCGTGGCCGCTTCGTGGCCGTTGAACGGGTCGGCGAGGATCTCCGGGTGGAGATGGTCCCCGCCGGTGAGGCACCGTCCACGTCCACGCCGACGAGCGAGCGCTCCTGATGTTCACCGGCATCGTCGAGGAGCTCGGATCGGTCCTCTCCCTCGACGGACCGAGGTTGCGGATCGCCGCCTCCACCGTGCTCGACGACGTGGCGATGGGTGCGTCGACCGCCGTCAACGGCGTCTGCCTGACGGTGGTGGCGTGGGGTGACCGCTGGTGGGAGGCCGACGTCAGCGACGAGACGTTCGCCCGCACAGCGCTCGGGTCGTTGCGAGAAGGTGACCCGGTCAACCTCGAGCGGCCTGTTCGCCTCGCCGACCGCCTCGGCGGCCACCTCGTGCAGGGCCACGTGGACGCCGTGGGCGAGGTGGTGGCGCCGGCGCCGGACCTGCGGGTCAGGATGCCGGGGAACCTGCGGCGCTTCGTGGTCGAGAAGGGATCGATCGCCGTCGACGGGGTGAGCCTCACCGTCGCCCGGGTGCACGACGACGGATTCAGCGCAGCGCTCATCCCGCACACCGCGGCGGTCACCACCCTCGGAACCCGTTCTGTGGGCGACCCGGTCAACCTGGAGGTCGACGTCATGGCCAAGTACGCCGAGCAGCTGCTCGTCGGGTTCACCGACAGGAGCGCGTCGTGAGCAGGGAACCGCTGGAGCGCCAGGGTGTCGAGGGGTCGGACTTCGCGTCGATCGAAGACGCAGTGGCAGCTGTGGGTCGTGGCGAGATCGTCGTCGTCGTCGACGACGAGGACCGCGAGAACGAAGGCGACCTCATCATGGCGGCCGACGCGGCCACCCCCGAGAAGATCGCGTTCTTCGTGCGTCACACCTCCGGCGTCATCTGCGCTCCGTTGCTGGGTGAGCGTCTCGACGAGCTCGACATCCCGCTGATGGTCCGTGACAACACCGAATCGCACCGCACGGCGTTCACCTACTCGGTGGACTACGTCCACGGCACGAGCACCGGCATCTCGGCCGCTGACCGCTCCGCGACGCTGCGGGCGCTCACCGATCCGGCGACCACCCCGGTCGATCTCGCCCGTCCGGGGCACATCTTCCCGCTGCGCTACTCCGAAGGCGGCGTCTTGAAGCGGGCGGGCCACACCGAGGCGGCCGTCGACCTCGCACGGATGGCGGGGCTCTACCCGGCCGGCGTGCTCTGCGAGATCGTGAACGACGACGGCACGATGGCGAGGGTGCCGGACCTGATCCGCTTCTGCGAGGAGCACGGGCTCCTCCTCATCTCGATCGCCCAGCTCATCAAGTACCGACGCCAGAACGAGAAGCTGGTCAAGCGCGTGGCCGAAGCCCGCATCCCCACGCCGTGGGGCGACTTCACCTGCTACGTCTACGAGTCGGTGCTCGACGGCGAGCAGCACGTCGCGATGGCCAAGGGCGCGGTGCAGGGGGAGGAGGACGTCCTCGTCCGTGTCCACTCCGAGTGCCTCACCGGCGACGTGTTCCACTCGCTGCGCTGCGACTGCGGCGTGCAGCTCGACGCTGCGATGGAGCGGATCGCCGAGGACGGCCTCGGCGTGCTCGTCTACCTCCGGGGCCACGAGGGTCGCGGCATCGGGATCGGCCACAAGATCAGGGCCTACGGCTTGCAGGAGCAGGGACGCGACACCGTGGAGGCCAACGTCGAGCTCGGGTTGCCGGTCGACTCCCGTGAGTACGGCATCGGCGCGCAGATCCTCAACGACCTCGGCATCACGACCATGCGGCTGATGACGAACAACCCCGCGAAGTACGGCGGACTCGAGGGCTTCGGGCTCGAGATCACCGAACGGGTGCCGGTGCTGTCGGCACCGAACCCGGAGAACATCGGCTACCTCCGCACCAAGCGCGAGAAGATGGGCCACCTCATCGAGAACCTCGACGACTGAAGGATCGCCACGGATGGGTCTGAACTTCTCTGCTGGCCCGACCGCCGGAGGTGACGGCGCCGCCCCGACCCTCGACGGAGCGGGACGGAGGATCGGCATCGTGTGCGCCCGCTGGAACGACGCGGTGACGACCCGGTTGCTCCGGGGCGCTTGCGACACGCTGGCCGAGCGGGGTGTCGCCGTCGAGGACCACGACGTTGCGTGGGTTCCGGGCGCGTTCGAGCTCCCGCTCGCCGCGAAGGTCATGGCCGGCACCGGTCGCTACGACGCGGTGATCGCCATCGGGTGCGTGATCCGTGGTGACACCGCCCACTTCGAGTACGTCGCGGGCCCCGCGGCCGAGGGGATCATGCGCGCCCAGCTCGACGTCGAGGTGCCGATCGTGCTGGCGGTGCTGACCGTCGAGGACCGCCGTCAGGCACTCGTGCGCTCGGTCGTCGACGGCGATGTCGCCGGCGACAACAACGGAGCCGAGGCCGCCGAGACCGCCCTCGAGATGGCCGCCGTGCTCGCCGCCATCCGCACAGCCCCAACCTGAGCCCGGCACGTGTGACGTCGGACGTCGACGTCACACGTCCTCGGTACGGGCTGGAGCGGTGCTCCAACCGTCGCGGGACGCAGCGAACGCCCCGACCACGGCGAGCGAGGTCGCGACGTTGAGCGAGTCGACGCCGGAGCGCATCGGGATGCGGACCGCGACGTCGGCCGCGTCGACGGCGGCGGTGGAGAGACCAGGACCCTCCGCTCCGACCACGAGCGCGACGCGGCCGTCGAGCATCCCTTCGGCGGCGGCCGCGTCGACTGCGACCGCGTCGCGTGCGGGTGTGAGCGCCACGACTCGGAAGCCTCGGCGTCGGAGCACCTCGGCCGCGTCGCCGATCGTGGGGACCCAGGCGTGCGCCAGCACGAGTGCCCAGCCCGAAGACACGCGGATCGACCGGCGGTAGAGAGGGTCGGCGGTGCGCTGGTCGAGGAGCGCACCGTCGAAGCCGAGCGCGGCGGCGTTCCTGAACAGCGAGCCGAGGTTCTCGTGGTCGTTGAGCCCTTCGGTCACCACGACCCGATGGCTGCGAACCGCGAGATCCTCCGCGAGCACCGGGGAAGGTCGCTCGGCCGACGCCAGCA
>JAFDWA010000010.1 GCA_018268735.1 Actinomycetota bacterium
AGAAGTCCGTCGGCAGCGCGAGCGCCTCGTCCAGGCTGTTGGTGTGCAGGCTCTGGGTGTGGCCCTGAGTCGAGGCCATCGCCTCGATGCACGTGCGGATGACGTTGTTGAACACGTCCTGCGCGGTCAACGACCAGCCCGAGGTCTGCGAGTGCGTCCGCAGCGACAGCGACTTCGGGTTGCCCGGCGAGAACCGCTCCCGCACGAGCTTCGCCCACAGGAGGCGAGCGGCACGCATCTTGGCGATCTCCATGAAGAAGTTCATGCCGATCGCCCAGAAGAACGACAGCCGAGGAGCGAACGCGTCGACGTCGAGTCCGGCGTCGAGACCGGCCTGGATGTACTCGAGGCCGTCGGCGAGCGTGTAGGCGAGCTCGAGGTCCGCGGTCGCGCCCGCCTCCTGCATGTGGTAGCCGGAGATCGAGATCGAGTTGAACCTCGGCATCCGCTCCGACGTGTAGCTGAAGATGTCGGAGATGATCCGCATCGACGGCGCCGGCGGGTAGATGTAGGTGTTGCGGACCATGAACTCCTTGAGGATGTCGTTCTGGATCGTCCCGGCGAGCTGCTCGGGCGCCACGCCCTGCTCCTCGGCCGCGACGATGTAGAGCGACAGCACGGGCAGCACCGCGCCGTTCATGGTCATCGACACCGACATCTTGTCGAGCGGGATGCCGTCGAAGAGGACCCGCATGTCGTAGATCGAGTCGATCGCGACGCCGGCCATCCCGACGTCACCGGCGACACGCGGGTTGTCGGAGTCGTACCCCCGGTGCGTCGGCAGGTCGAACGCCACCGACAGGCCCTTCTGCCCGGCGGCGAGGTTGCGCCGGTAGAACGCGTTGGAGTCCTCGGCGGTGGAGAACCCGGCGTACTGGCGGATCGTCCACGGCTGGTTGACGTACATGGTCGGGTAGGGGCCGCGCAGGAACGGGGCCAGACCCGGGTAGGTGTGCAGGAAGTCGAGCCCGTCGAGGTCGCCCGCCGAGTAGAGGGGGCGAACGGCGATGCCCTCGGGTGTGTCCCAGGCCCGGTCGTCGAGGTCGAGTCCGGTCTGCTCCTCGGAGGCCGCCACCCACCGCCGTCGGGCGTCGGCGGGCGCAGGGCCGGGTGCCGGGAGCTCGACGGTGCTGAGGTCGGGGACCTCGAAGCGGGCGCTGTCGGTGCTCATGGCTGTGCCTCCAGGATCGCGTGGGCCCGTTCGAGGACCTCCGCGACGTCGACGCCGAGGTGGACGAACTCGTCGACACCGGCCGCCTCCTCGGCAGCTCGACGGCCGCCGGGGTTCCCCGCGAGGTACACCCGCGTCGCACCCGCCGACCTCAACGCCGACGCGGTCGCGGCTGCGTGCTGCTCGTAGCGGTCGTCGGAGGAGCAGATGCACACGAGCCGGGCGCCGCTCGCGGCGAAGTCCGCTGCAGCATCCTCGCCCGAGTCGAAGCCGCTCGACGCGCCCCGCTCGGAGGTCGTCGCTCGGAGCCCGCCCGCCTCGAAGAGGTTCTTCGCGTAGGTCGCCCGAGCAGTGTGGGTGGCGACCGGCCCGAGGTTCGCGAGGAACACGACCGGATCCCGACCGCCGGCGCGGGCAGCGTCGGCCCGATCCCGCAGGTCCTCGAAGCGCGCCGCCCAGCGGACCGGGACGAGCAACGGCTCGTCCGCCGCAGCCCCGACGACGTCGGCCACCGGCGACGGTGGCTCCTCGTCGAGGTTCGGGAACTCGCTCACGCCGGTGATCGGGGCACGCCTCGTCGCGACCCGGGCGAGGCGCGCGTCGCGGACCACGGCGATTCGAGCGGCGAGCGTGCCGTCGAGCAGCACGGCGGGCATGCCGCCTGCTGCTTCGACCTCCTGGAGGTCCTTCCACGCGACGGAGGCCAGCTCGTCGGTGAGGCTCTCCACGTAGCTCGACCCACCGGCTGGGTCGAGGACCCGTCCGAGGTTCGACTCCTCCTGCAGCAGCAGCTGCGTGTTGCGCGCCATGCGCCGGCCGAGGTCGCCGGGCTCCGACAGCAGGAGGTCGTAGGGCACAGCGGTGACGCCATCGGCTCCGCCGATCCCGGCTGCGAAGACCGCCGCTGTCACCCGCAGCAGGTTGACCCACGGGTCACGTCGGGTGAGCATCCGTCGCGCGACGCGCACGTGCAGCTTCGGAGCCTGTGCCCCCTCGGTCGCACCGCACGCTGCGAGCAGGGTCGACCAGAGCCGCCGGGCGGCGCGGAGCTTCGCGATCGTCGCGAACACGTCGGAGTCAGCTGCGAGCTCCACCTCGATCTGCCCTGCTGCAGCGTCGGCGTCGAGGCCCGCAGCTGCCATCGCACGCAGGTACGCCGCTGCAGTCGACAGCATCACGGCGAGCTCCTGCGCCTCGGAGGCACCGGACTCCACTGCTGGCAGCGTGCTCACGGTGACGGCCCGAACCGAGGGGAAACGCTGAGCGGTGCGGGCCGCGAGGCGACCGAGCTCGACGAGGAGTGCAGCCGGGTCCTGCCCGACGGCACCGTGCTCGGCGAGCGCCGCGATCGGATCGGTACCGAACCCGCCGACTGCGGCGTCGTCGGCGACACCGCGCCGCGACCACAGCGACTGGAGTGCATCGGCGGCCTGGGTGAGGTCGAACCCGGGCCGCACCAGGACCGGAGCGAGGTCGAGGTGCACACCGTCGAGCGTGGCATCGAGCGCTGCACCGTCAGCGAGCCACGGCACCTCGATGCTGGTCACCCCGCGTTCGAGGTCCTCCAGCAGCCGAGCGTTCGCGATGGCCGGGTCGGATCCCGTCGCGGTCGATCGGACGTCCCATGCGACATCGGTACGGCCTGCGGCGCGCGCTCCCCGGGTGAACGGGATCTGACCGGGGAAGCCGGCCTCGTCGGACCCACCAGGGCCGTCGTCGGGGCCGTACAGCGGCTGGACGGTGATCCCGTCCGCCGTCATCGACACGAGCTTCGTGAACGGCGCACCCTTGAGCACCTTGTCGACCGCCGCGAGCCACGCCTCGTCGTCGACGGGAGCGAACCCTCCGGCGAGGCTCGTCGTCGCGGCAGCGTCGGCCGCCTTCGGTTCGGACACGCCGTCCTCCAACTTCGCAGAGCTCCAGTCGTGCGAGGTTACCGAACGAGCGCCCCGCCCTCCGAAGCCACTCGGGCCGCCACCACCTGCTGAGGACTGCGCCAGGATGGGGCGATGGACGACACGACCGATCCGATCGAGATGCCCGACGGCCTGGAGCTGGCTCGCACCACCGACGTGTTCGACGAGACGAACCACCCGGGCGGCCTGCTGCGTGCCCACGAGGTGGCCGACGGCGTGTGGGGACGGCTCGTGGTCCACACCGGCAGCCTGCGATTCGTGTTCGACGACGAAGCCGACCGGCCTCGCACCGTGGACGCCGGCAGGTCGCAGGTCATCCCGCCCCGGCGACGTCACCACGTCGAGCTCGACGGACCGGTCACCTTCGCCATCGAGTTCCATCGCCGTCCCGCCACCTCCGGGCCGACCGAAGGCAGCGAGAGCACCGGCCTGCAGCCGTGATCCCGCCGGCGACCCGTCCTGCGGGCGCCGGTCGCCAGGTGAGCGCTAGAGGGCTACCGGGTCAGCTGCCGTCAGGGGCGGCGGCGGGCTCCGGGTGGTGGAACACGACCAGGGTGCCGATCCCGGCAGCCAGACCAACGACGCCGGCGATGATCGCCCCACGCCAGTCCTTCGTCAGCTCGTCGGCGATCCCGATCACATGGTCGAGCGACCACCGTCCGGGCCCCAGCGCGCCGATGCCCCACGCCAAGAAGCCGAAGACCATCACGTACTCCCAGCCGTTCTTGAACATGAAGAACGAGCCGCGGTGGTCCGTGCGGGAGGCGACGACCATGATGCCGATCAGCCCGGCCGCTGCGAACGGCGTCAGCAGCCCGACGGCCAGCAGCACGCCGCAGCCGATCTCGGTGCTGGCCGCCATCCACGCGTTGAGCCGGCCGGGCTTCATCCCGAGGCCCTCGAACCACCCGGCGGTGCCGGCGATCTTCCCGCCACGGAACACCTTGTTGTAGCCGTGGAGGAACAGCGTCACCCCGGCCACGACCCGCAGCACCAGCATGACCACGTCGAACTCACCTGCGAACCCGTTGCCGATCACCTCGGTCACCTCCGGCCGGCGATGGTAGGCGAGGGGTAGACCGGTCCACGATCCCACCGCACCCGCCACGACGGGAACCGACCACCACAGGAGGCACTTCCATGGCCGAGCTGAGGACATTCCCCGAGGACTGGGACCGTGCTCTGGCGGTCGTCGCGCACCCCGACGACCTGGAGTACGGGGCCGCGTCCGCAATCGCCCGCTGGACCGAACAGGGCAAGGAGGTCACCTACCTGCTCGTCACCGACGGCGAAGCAGGCATCGACGGGATGGACCCGGACCGCTGCGGCCCCCTTCGGCGCGCCGAGGAGGTCGCGTCCGCAGCAGTGGTCGGCGTGCACTCCGTGGAGTTCATGGGACGACCCGACGGCCTGGTCGTCGCCGACGTCGACATGCGCCGCGACCTTGCCGCTGCGATCCGTCGACACCGCCCCGACGTGCTGATCGCGACGAACTTCCGCGAGCACTGGGGCGGGGAGGGCTGGAACCACGTCGACCACCGCAACACCGGGCTCGCGCTGCTCGACGCGGCCCGTGACGCCGGGAACCGGTGGCTGTTCACCGATGCCGGCGAGCCCTGGTCCGGCACCCGCTTCGCAGCCTTCCTCGGCTCGGACCTGGCGACCCACGGTGTCGATGTCGGCGACTGGATCGACAAGGGCGTGGAGTCGCTGGAAGCGCACCGCACCTACCTGGACGGTCTGCCACCCGGCACCCCCGGCACCGAGCCCGACGCCTTCCTGCGCGGGATGGCCGAGTTCGCGGGTCCGAGGCTCGGCGTCGACATGGCCGTCACCTTCGAGATCATCACGCTCTGAGCGCTGCGCTGCCGGCGCAGGTCGGGTCCGGTCCCCACCGACGTCCGAAATCTCCAGTCACGGCGGCGACGCGCCGACCCACGGTGGACGATGACTTCTGCACCACCCGACTCCTCCGACGCGCCCGTGACCGATCTGTCCGCCCTGAGCGGGTCGATCGATCGGCTCACACGCCACGCGTCACGATGGTCGGTCCAACGGCTCCTCGACGAGGGCCTCGACCTGGTCCGCGACGCGTCGTGGGCCGACGCGAGCGCGCTGCTGCGCGTCGGTCCCGACGGCGCAACGCTGGTGCACGCTCGTCCGACGCTCCCCTACCCCGATCTCCGACGCGGTCGCCCCGACGGCACCACGCAGGAGCCCCCGACGCCGATCGCGTCGATCCCGGCCGGCTGGTTCCCGTGGGGTCTCGGGCCGATCCGACCGGACCGGTTCGTCCTCGTCGACGACGCGCGGGCGCTGACCGCCATGCCCGACGACGACCGAACCCTCGGCTCGCTCGGCGTCCGTTCGTGCCTGCACCTGCCGCTGCGCCAGCGAGGCCGAGCCGTCGGAGCCGTCCACGTGTTCTGGTCCGAACCGAGGTTGGCGTGGGACGACGACCGTGGCCGGCTGCTCAGGACGCTCGGCCGCTTCCTCCTCGGCTGCGCCGATCGCGCGAGCACCTGAACGGCATCACGCCGACCCGTCCGAACGCTCGGGACGGTCGGGATCGTCGGGTTGGTCAGGTCCGTCGGGTTGGTCAGGTCCGTCGGGTTGGTCAGGTCCGTCGGGTTGGTCGGGTCCGTCGGGCTCGACGTCGTCCTCACCTCGGAGCATCCGCTTCATCGCTGCGCGCACGCCCCGGTCACCGGACTCCTCGCGGATCCGCTCGAGCTCGGTGAGGTGCGAGTCGACGACCTCGTGGCGCTCGAGGATCGTCGAGATGAACGCCTGTGCCACACCCGCCGCAGGCAGGGCCATGATCGCTCCCATCGGTCCGATGAGCGTCCCACCGACGATCGCCGAACCGAACGCCACCGCCGGGTGGAGGTCCATCGTCTGTGCGGTGATCTTCGGGGCGACGAGGTAGTTCTCGAGCTGCTGGTACACGATGATGAACCCGAGCACCCACACGGCATCGATCGGGTCGTTGAGCAGCGCGATGAGCACCGGCAGCGCACCGGCGAGGTAGGTCCCGATGGCTGGGATGAACTGGCTCACGAGCCCGACCCAGAGCGCGAGCGCGAGCGGCGACGGCACGCCGAGGATCGCCAGGAACACCCACATGCACAGAGACGACAGCGAGGCCAGCAGCAGCCGCGAGTAGATCCAGCCGCCGGTCTTCTGGATCGCGAGCTCCCACAGGAGCAGCACCGTGCGCTGGTTGCGTTGGGGCAGGACCGAGCACACGTTGCGTCGCAGCCTCGGTCCCTGCGAGGTCATGTAGTAGCTGAACAGCCCCACCATCAGCGCGCGGAACACCACGTCGACCAGCGCCCCGGTCACCGACAGCACACGGCCCCCGAGGCTCTTCGCGACTCCGGTCAGGTCGCCCTGGTAGCTCTCGAGCTGCCGGTTGATGTCCTTGGTCGTGATGTCGGTGTTGAACGTGCGGTTGATCCACCCCGTCGAATCGTGCAGGTACGTCGGTGCCCGGTCCACGAGGTCGCTCACCTGCGTGACCACCAGGTCCCCCATCACGAACAGGAAGATCCCGCCGACCACGAACAGCGCCGCGAAGCAGAACAGCGTCGCCGGGCTCCGACGCCATCCACGGTCCGACAGCCAGTTGACGGCGGGTTCGACCGCGAACGACAGGAACAGCGAGATGGCGAGGACCAGCAGGAACCCCTGCAGCTGCACCAGGATCGACCGTCCGAACTGGAACGCCGCAACCGACAACGCCACTGCCACGACGGCCCGCCAGAACCACTTCGGCAGGACGCGACCGTCACCCAAGCGCAGCGACAGGCCCGCAGCCGCGTCGGCGGTCGAGCCAGCGGAGGGTTCCGACGGCGACTCCGGTGGCTGGCCTGTGGCGAGGTCGGTCACCCGGCCAAGGTTGGCACCCACCCCGGCCCCGGTCGCGGACCGGTCGCGGTCGCCCGCCCCGGTGCGATCAGCCCGGTCCGAACATCCGCAGCCACTGCTCCGCGCTGCGCGGCTTGAACACCATGTTGCGGGCCCGCGTGTCGCCCATGAGGTCCGACGACTCGACGGAGTACTGGTGTCCGGGGAACAGGATGGCGTCGTCGGGGACCCGGGAGAGGGTCTCGGTGAGCGACCGGTACAGCGCCTCGGGGTCCCCTCCCGGGAGGTCGGTCCGGCCGCACCCGTCGAGGAACAGCGTGTCACCCGAGACGAGGCAGTTGTTCACGTAGAAGCACTGGCTGCCCGGGGTGTGACCGGGCGTGTGGACCAGCTCGATCGGCACCGTGCCCACCTGCACCACGTCACCCGGGTCGTGCACGGCGAGGTCGTCCACCGCGAGGTCGGTCACCTTGAGCACCCACTCGGCCTCCGCGGACTGCACGTGGATCGGGACCTGGGCGATCTCGAGCAGCTCGGCAGCGCCTTCGATGCGCATGCCCATCATCGTCCCGCCGCAGTGGTCGGGGTGGTAGTGGGTGACGAGCGCGCCGACGAGGCGCATCCCGTCGGCCTCGGCGACGCCCAGCAGGCCGCGCACGCCGTAGGCGGGGTCGACGACGACGCACTCCGCTGTGTCCCGGTCGCCGATCAGGTAGGAGAAGTTGACCATCTGCGTGGCGACCGGATCGCCGACCGCGAAGTCGCGTCCGGCGAGCAGCTGGCGGAAGTAGAACCGGTCGTCGAACGTCGACGGGCCGTGGGTCCCCGCGCAACGGGCTCGATCCTCCCCGGCCTCCGACGTCGATCCGGTGGTGTCGCTCACGACCGCCACGCTACCGACCGGGGAGGGGTGCCGACGGTCCGGGTGCCGCTCATCCCGCCGCGAGCCACCGCGCGAGCAGCGACCGGTAGGCAGCGTCGTAGCGCTCGTAGTCCGCTCGCAGCGAGTCGCCGGGCCAGTGGCGGTCGAGCAGCTCCCGAGGGAGCAGCGGATCGGCGTTGAAGTGGCGGAGCACCGAAGCGGACAGGACGAAGCCGTCGGCGAGCGCGTCGGTGTCACCCGCGTCGAGACGGCTCGACAGCGCAGCCATCGAACGACGGAGCTCCACCGCTCGCCCGGCCCACCCACCGAGGTCCCACAGCGTCGCTGCGAGCTCTCCGTCATCGTCGGGATGCACCGTGAACCAGCGGGTGGACGCCTCGATCAGCGAACGGTCCACCGACCCTCGGTCGGTCGGCAGGTTGTCGGGTCGCAACCAGATCCCGTCGCGCAGCTCCCCCATCCGGAGCCGCCGCATCGACCGGCGCAGCGCGGCACGGTCGGCGGCGGTCCTGCGTCCGCGGTCGACCACCGCCTGACGCCAGGCACCGGAGAACTGCGTGGTCGTCGCTGCGCGGCTGACATCCTGGCGACGTTGTCGTTCGACCAGCGGGCCGGCGAGCTCGTAGCGCCCGTCGGCGCTGCGGGTCGCCTCACCTGTCACGACCATCCGCGAGAGCGCCGTGCGCACCGCACCTTCCTCGATGCCGAACAGTGCACCGGCTCGCACCAGCCGGTGCACCGGCAGTCGTGGCGGCCTCGTTCCGAGGAGCGTCGAGGCCAGGACCGAGCGCGCGGTGAGCGGCCGCTCGTCGGTCTCCCCCGTCCGCGTTCGCCCGGCCACCACACCGACACGGTACGTGGCGGTCCGTGCTGTTACATCTTCCACAACAACCGTTGAGCATGATGTAAGATATGGGTGTGACGGCGACCCTTCGTGCTCCGGCGACGATGCTGCCTCCCCCCGACGCGCTCGCCGAGGTCCTTCCGACGGATCGACTCGGACCGACCGGTCGTCCGACCGGCGAGCTGCGCAGGCAGCTCTACCGGATCCCGAACCTCGCAAACGTCGGCCACGTCGCCGGAGTCTGGCTGCAGTCGGTCGGCGTGCTGGCGCTCGCTGCGTGGTGGGGCAACCCGATCGGATGGATCGTCGCGTTCCCGCTGATGGGTCGCTCGATGGCACGCTTCGCGATCCTGGCCCACGAGGCGTCGCACCGCCTGCTGTTCACGAACCGTCGCATCAACGACTGGGTCGGGGCATGGCTGCTCGCCTACCCGTCGTTCGTCCCGTTCGACGGGTACCGGCGCAGCCACATGGCGCATCACAAGGAGGAGTTCGGACCGACCGAGCCGGACCTGATGCTGTACGCCGGGTACCCCATCACCTCGGCGTCGTGGCGCCGCAAGCTCATCCGTGACGTCGACGGCAACAGCGGCTGGAAGAACCTCCGCGCGCTGCTCGAGGCCACCCGGTCCACCACGGCACGGCCGGTCGCCCTCAAGATCATCGGCTGGCAGGTGGTGCTGTTCGCCGGCCTGTGGGCGGGGCTCGGACACTGGTGGATCTACCCGGTGTTCTGGCTGCTGCCGTGGATGACGGTGTGGCGCGTGTTCAACCGCCTCCGAGCGGTCGCAGAGCACGGCGGGATGCAGGCATCCCCGGACCGGCGCCTCACCACCCATCACGTCCGCCAGGGCTTCTGGGCACGCTTCTGGATCGTGCCGTTCAACACAGGCTGGCACCTCGCGCACCACGTCGACATCGGTGTGCCGTTCTCGCAGCTCCCACGCCTGCACCGCGAGCTCGAGGCGGCCGGCTACGTGCAGCCCGCGCTCGTCTGGCCGAGCTACCGCGCCCTGTGGCGACACGGGAGCTCGGCCACGTCGGCGGACTGACCGCTGTCCGATCAGGCGACCGCTGAGAGCGCCGAGCCGACGGCGTCGAGCGCGATCTCCATCTCATGCTCGTCGACGACGAGCGGTGGCATGAACCGGATGACGTTTCCCCAGGTGCCCGCGTTCATCAGCAGGACGTTGGACTCGTCGCGGCAGTGCGCGATCAACGCCGAGGTGCCCGTCGGATCCGGCTCACCGGTGTGCGGGTCCCGCAGCTCCATCGCCACCATCAGGCCGGGGCCACGGACGTCGGCGACGACGGGGTGCGTCGAGGCCAGCTCCCGGAGCCCGGAGCGCAGCTGCTCGCCGCGGGCAGCGACGTTGTCGAGGAAGCCGTCGGACGTGAGCACCTCGATCGTCGCCAACGCCGCCGCGCACCCGATCGGGTTGCCGCCGTAGGTGCCGCCGTGGGAGCCGACCGGCCACCTGGCCATCAGATCGCCTGGTGCGCCGATCGCCGCGATCGGGAACCCCGACGCGATCCCCTTCGCCATCACCAGCACATCGGGGCGCACCCCGGAGGCCTCGACGTGGAACATGCGGCCGGTGCGGCCGAACCCGCACTGCACCTCGTCCGCGATCAGCAGGATCCCGTGCTCGTCGCAGATCGCCCGCAGCCCGTGGAGGAACGAGTCCGGGACGGGGTGGTAGCCGCCCTCGCCGAGCACCGGCTCGATGATCATCGCGGCGGTCTCGGCCGGTGCGGTCTGGCTCGCGAGCAGGTGGCGGACGCCGTCCAGCGCTGATGCGACCGCCTGCGCCTCGCTGAGCCCCGTCCCCACCGTGTGCGGGAACGGCGCGGGGAACACCCCCGAGGGCAGCGGGCTGTGGCCGGCCCGATAGCCGGTCTTCGACGTCGTCATCGCCATCGCGAGGTGCGTCCGTCCGTGGAAGCTGCCCTGGAACACGATCACGTTGGGTCGACCGGTCACCTGCTTCGCCAACTTGACCGCGCCCTCGGTCGCCTCGGCACCCGAGTTCGCGAAGAAGAAGGTGTCGATGTCGTCGGGCGCCAGCTCCGCGAGTCGCGCCGCGAGCGGCTCGAGCAGGTCGTGGCGGTAGCAGTTCACCTGGGCGTGGACGAACCGTCCGGCCTGCTCGGCGATCGCCGCCACCACCCTCGGATGGGAGTGACCGGTCGACGTCACTGCGATGCCGGAGGTGAAGTCGAGGTACCGCTGCCCGTCGACGGTCGTGATCCAGCATCCCTCACCGGAGGCCACCTGGAGATCGGTCACCTGGAACCAGACCGGCGCCAGGTGGGATCGGGATGCAGCCTCGGTGTCGCTCATGGCGCCCGATCGTACGGTGGCCTGCGTCTCTGTAACCTCCGACCATGGCCGAACAGCGTGATCCGATCCGACCCGACGGCATCGCTCGCGTCGCGTTCCTGGGGCCGGTCGGCACGTTCACCGAACAGGCGCTGCACCGCGAACCCGACCTCGCAGCATCCGAGCTCGTGGCGCTGCCCACGATGGGCGACGTGCTCTTCGCCGTCCACGAGGGTGAGGTCGACCTGGGCGTCGTCCCGATCGAGAACGCCATCGAGGGCACGGTCAACGCCACGATCGACACGCTCGCCTTCGACGTCGACCTCGTGATCCAGCGTGAGCTCGTCGAGCCCGTGTCCCTGCACCTGCTGGCGAAGCCCGGCACCGCGGTGACCGCGATCCGACAGATCCTCTCGATCCCGGTCGCAGCAGCGCAGTGCCGCTCGTGGATCCGCGCCAACGTGGGGGGCGTCGAGGTCACCACCGCGAACTCGACCGCCGAAGCGGCCGAGACCTGTGCTCGCCTCGACGACCCCACGGTCGCGGCGATCGCGAACGCCCGGGCCGCTGAGGTGTACGGGCTGGATCGCATCGCGAGCGACATCGAGTCGCACCCGGAGAACCGAACACGCTTCGTGGTCGTCGCCCGGTCGGGGATCCCTGCACCCACCGGCCACGACAAGACCTCGCTCGTCGTGTACCAGCGGGCCGATCGGCCGGGTTCGCTGCTCGCGATCCTCCAGGAGTTCGCGGCCCGGTCGATCAACCTGACGTTGCTGCTCAGCCGCCCGACCAAGACCTCGCTCGGCGAGTACTGCTTCTTCATCGAGCTCGATGGGCACGTCGCCGACGAGGTCGTCGCCGACTGCCTGCGGTCGCTGCGGGCCTCGCAGTCCGACGTCAAGTTCCTCGGCTCCTACCCTGCGGCGGGCGATGAGGGTGCTGCCGTGCGAGCGGAGGTGGACGCCTCCCAGCAGGAGGCCCTGGACTGGATGGCCTCGCTGCGAGCGCAGATCAGGCGCTGAGCTCGACACCTGGGACCTGCCGGTACGATCACCGCTGCTCCACATCCGGGAGGGATGGCAGAGCGGACGAATGCGACGGTCTTGAAAACCGTTGGGCCGGCAACGGTCCCGGGGGTTCGAATCCCCCTCCCTCCGCGACGAGACCCGACCACGCGCGAGGAGGCGGGTCCACCGTTGCCGCAGGGCCCGTCGGTAGCGTTCGCTGCAACGTATGAGGGGGAACCGTTGGACCGCTCTGGGGTCGATGGCCCTGGCCGTCGTGTGCGCCGTCGCCGTCCTGCACCCCGCCGTCGTGGACAGCCTGCCCACGGTGCCCCGCGTCGTGCTCGGACTCGCGCTCATCACATCCGGCCTGCTCTTCGCCGGTGTGGTCCGCTCGCGCAGGAGGACCGGCAACGGGCCTGCTGCTGCGGGCTCCGCCACATCGGAGTCCGTGCAGCCCGTTGGATCCGCACTGGCCCCATCGGCGACCGTCCGCCGGGGGTCCAGGGCAGCGATCCGTCGCTGAGCGAGGCCATGTTGCCGAAGGACCGCGAACCACTGCACCTCGCCGCGTCACGCCATCCACAGGGGACCGGGCGATGAGCGCCGAGGTGCTGCACCGGATCCAGTTCGGCCTCACGATCAGCTTCCACTTCATCTTCCCGCCGATGTCGCTGGGCCTCGGTCTGGTGCTGATCATCTTCGGGGTGCAGGCGGTGAGAACCGACGACCCGAAGTGGCGGCGCCTGTCGATGTTCTGGACCAGGGTCTACGGACTCGTGTTCGCGATGGGCATCGCCACGGGGATCGTCCAGGAGTTCCAGTTCGGGACCAACTGGGCCGTCTACTCGCGCTACGTCGGCAACATCTTCGGGAGCCTGCTCGCCGCAGAGGGGATCTTCGCCTTCATGCTCGAGGGCGGCTTCCTCGGCCTGATGCTCGCCGGCGGTCGTCGACTGGGCAACCGGCTGTGGTTGTTCGCGACGACGATGGTCGTGGCAGGTGCGACGTTCAGCGCCACGTGGATCATCATGGCGAACTCCTGGATGCAGACTCCGCAGGGATACGAGCTGCGTGACGACGGCCACGGCACCCAGGCGTTCATGTCGAGCTTCCGCGACGTCGTGTTCACACCGTCGTTCGGGCCGCGGCTGTGGCACACGCTCGTCGCCTCCTGGATGGTGGGGACCTCGCTCGTGCTGAGCGTCGCCGCCTACTACCTCCTGAAACGACGCCACGTGCAGCTCGCGACCACGATGATCCGCGTCACGTTGCCCGTCTTCACGGTGCTGGCGGTCCTGCAGGTGACGGTGTTCGGCGCCAACATGGCGACCGAGGTCGCGACCCGACAGCCCGCCAAGCTCGCTGCGATGGAAGGCGTCTACCGGACCCAGGACTGCGCACCGATGACGATCGTCGGCTGGACGAACCCGGCGGCGCAGACCACCGAGGGGATCCAGGTCCCGTGCCTGCTCAGCCTGCTCGTCGGCCAGAGCACCTCGACGACGGTGCAGGGCCTCGACGACGTCCCCCGCGACCAGTGGGCCGACGTGCCGGTCGTGTTCCACGTGTACCACCTGATGATCAACGCGGGGATGCTGTTCGTCCTGATCGGCGGCGTGGCGTGCGTGCTGTGGGCATGGAAGCGGAAGCTGTGGGAGCAGCGTTGGATGCTGCGGGTGCTGGTCGCGTCGATCGTGCTGACGCAGATCGCGACGCTGTCGGGGTGGTGGACAGCAGAGCTCGGTCGCCAGCCGTGGATCGTCTGGCAGCTGCTGCGCACCTCTGATGCGTTCAGCCCCAACGTCGGGGTGGGTCAGGTCGGCGCAACGGTCGCGATGTTCGCCGTGCTCTACACCGTCGTGCTCGGCGTGTTCCTGTTCCTCCTCGACCGCATCATCAAGGCCGGGCCTCCCGACGAGCCGGAGCCCGAGGAGATCGACCTCCTACCGGACACGTGGGCGGAGGCGTTCCGCCACCGGTCCCGCGCCTCGAGCGGGAGCCGTTGAGGATGTGGCTCCAGACGGTCTGGTTCGTCCTGTACGTCGCTGTGATCGCCGGCTATGTGATCCTCGACGGCTTCGACCTCGGTGTCGGGATGCTGTCGGTGTTCGTCGCCCGTGACGACCGGGAGCAACGAACCCTCCTCAACAGCATCGGCCCGGTGTGGGACGGCAACGAGGTGTGGCTCGTCGTTGCCGGTGGCGCGCTCTTCGCTGCGTTCCCACTGGTGTACGCCGCCCTGTTCAGCGGCTTCTACCTGGCGATGATGCTGGTCCTGCTGGTGCTGATCCTGCGGACGATCGCGATCGAGTTCCGCTCGAAGCGCGAGGGTCGACGTTGGCGACGGACCTGGGACTGGTTCTTCTTCGCATCGTCGTCCGGCATCACGCTGCTGCTGGGCGTCGCGCTCGGCAACGTGATCCGCGGCGTCGCGCTCGACGCTGGCGGGAACATGGACGTCTCGCTCGTCGACCTGCTCAACCCGTACTCGTTGGCACTCGGGGTGACTGCTGTCGCGATGTTGTCGCTGCACGGAGGGATCTACCTGACCCTCAAGGTCGACGGCGATCTCCTGCGCCGCGTGGAGCGACTCGTCCCGAAGCTGATGGTCGTGTTCTTCGTGCTGATGACCGGCATGGTCGCCTGGACGGCCGGGCTCGACGACGAGGTCGCCGGCCGCTTCCGGGACCGAGCCTGGACGTTGGCGTTCCCGACGTTAGCTCTGGCGTCGGCGCTCGGGGCGTGGCGGCTCATCCGGGCGACTCGCTACCTCGCTGCGTTCGGCGCCTCCGCGATGATGATCGGTCTGCTGATGGCGACCGTCGCGGCCGGCCTGTACCCGGTGATGCTCCCGTCGTCGATCGACGTCGCGAACGACCTGACGATCCACAACGCGTCGTCCGCCGAGCCGACGCTGATGGTGATGTTCGTGTTCGCGCTGATCGGCCTGCCGTTCGTGCTGCTCTACACAGCGGGCGTCTACTACTTCTTCAGAGGCAGGGTCGTCCTCGACGACGGCAGCTACTGACCGACGCCGGAAGGCCCGATCGATCGGCGATCGCCCGGGGCGCACCTCAGGTGGAGTCGGTCACCTCAGCAACTACAGTGACCGCGACCTGGAGAGGTGCCGGAGCCAGGTCGAACGGGCCTCCCTGCTAAGGAGGTGTGGGGGCAACCTCACCGTGGGTTCGAATCCCACCCTCTCCGCCGAAGCGGGCGTCGACGTACTCGTCGACGCCCGCTTGCGCGTCCGGCCAGCGTCGAGCCGAATGTCACTCAGCCTTTTTGTTGCACTTCCATGACGAAATGTCGTACAACTGTCACCAGTTGACCAAGAACCGGTGACCTCGTCGTCGGCTCGATCGGGATGGTCCCCACAGGGGACCTGCTGGAAGCGGACCCGGACGCAGCCCACGAGGACTCCCCCCTTCCCCTTGATCCCGAGTGCACCCCGACCTCCGGGGCGCCCGTCTGGAGGAAACACCAATGAACAGCAAGTCCCTCACGCGCGCGCTCGCACTGCTCGCAGTGCTCGGCGCCTTCCTCATCACCGCCTGCTCGCCGGAAGAGGCCGCCCTGGTCGCTGCGCACGTCCAGTCGCAGCAGGCGGCGACCGGCGGCGACCGGTTCGCCAACGCGATCAGCGACGCCGGCCTCGCCCGCCTCCGTGCCTGCGAGTCCGGTGGCAACTACTCATCGGTCAGCAGCGGCGGCCTCTACCGCGGTGCGTACCAGTTCCACCGCGGCACGTGGAACTCGACCGCTGCCCGCTTCTACCCCCACCTGCAGGGCGTCGACCCGGCCGCGGCCGCACCCTTCGACCAGGACCGCATGACGCGAGCGCTGTGGGCCACGAGCGGCCCGCAGAACTGGCCCGTCTGCTCCAAGCGGGTCTGACCCCTTCGACCCGTCCCGGTTCGAAGCAATCGTTGGTGGCCGGACCTTCGGGTCCGGCCACCAACGCGTCCGACACCTGGAACCGCGACCCGGCAACCCGGCAACCCGGCGAACTTGTAGCCCACACGTCACCCGACCGACCGGTAGCTACAAGGTCCTCGCACCCCGGCGAACTTGTAGCCCACACGTCACCCGGGCGACCAGTGACTACAGGTTCCCTGAGCGATCGGCCGGACGAGCGACGCGGTACGCCTTTGGCCGACCCGGCGACGCCGTCTAGGCTCTGTCGGTTCCAACCAGCGCTCGTAGCTCAATTGGATAGAGCATCTGACTACGGATCAGAAGGTTGGGGGTTCGATTCCCTCCGAGCGCGCTGACCGGATCCCTTGCAATAGCAGGGGATCCGCCCATTTTTCGGGCTGTTCGGGCCGTGCCGAACTTCGAGTGTCCCATGACCCGATCCCATGGTTGTCCCAGATGAGGCGTACCGTCACCGTTCATGGGATCGATGCGAGAGCGTCCGAAGGGGTCCGGCCGGTGGGAGCTGCGGGTGTACTCGCACCGCTCCGAAGCGGGCCGCGACGTGTACCGGTCGAAGGTCATCCACGGCACCGAACGGGCAGCGAAGCACGCACTGTCCGCGTT
>JAFDWA010000110.1 GCA_018268735.1 Actinomycetota bacterium
GTTGTTCTCCTCGTCGACGTCGACGAGGTTCGCGTACCCGCCATGGGACGCGAGCGCCGGGTTCACCGCCTGCTCGAGCAGCTGGGTCACCTTCTCGGACACGTCACCGGAGAGCTCGATGTCGAGACCGGCGAGAGGGTCCGGTCGGTTGGGGTTGCGGATCACCAGACCGCCCTGCGCTGAGTTGGTCGGCAGGTCGAGCTCCGCCCCCCTGAGCCGGTCGACCGTCGCGGCAGGCACCATGACCTCCAACACGCCGAGGCGGTACAGGTGGTCGTCGGAGGCGGCAGCGGAGAGCTCCTCGAAGGAGAGGTCGTAGGTGTACTCCGCACCGCGTGAGCCGATGATCTCGACCCGCAGCGCGAGCTGCTCTGGGTCGTCCTCCTGGCCACGGATCTCGAGCACCGTCGCCATCGCCTGATCGGTGATGGTCATGACCTCGTCGGCGCCGTCGGACCTGCTCGTCGTGTCGGCGATGTCAGCGGTGTCGGTCGTCTCAGTCGTGCTCACGCGGCAGCTCCAGGGGATTTCTCACATGGTAGTAGGAGAAATCCCCTCCTCGGCAGCCGGTGGATCAGCCGAAGAGTCCGCGGTGCTCCCGCCTCGGGCGGAGCGCTCCTTCGACCCGGTCCTGTGTGACACCGTCGGGGGCCTCACCGAGCACTGCGCAGCGGTGGGGCACGGTGCGGAAGAACGTTCTCCTGCAGACCCGAAGGACGCTCCCCAGGGAGCGCTACCAGGACGGTGAACCAGATGGACGGTGCGACGCAGAGCGACGCAGAGCAACGCCGGCGCCGTCGCCGTCGACGGCAGCCACACCACGACCTCATCCACTGACCGCAGCGACCCGCAGCTCACAGGCGCAGCCCGCGCTCCTCTGCTTCGCTCGCGAGACCGAGCCACGCCTCCTCGGCTGCCTCCAGGTCGCCCGACAGCTCGTCGAGCTCGTCGGCGAGTCTGCTCAACAGGACGTGATCGCCGGACGGCCCGACGACGCGCATCTCCGCGAGGATCTCGTCGCGCCGCCCCGAGAGGGTCGCGACGTCACGCTCGGCCGCCCGCAACCGGTTGCGAAGGTGGGTCGGGCTGGTTCGACCCGGTTCCCTCGGCTCGCTCGTGGTGTCGCGCTCCTGACGATGAGCGCTGTCGGTCGCCGCCGGACCCGGTGCGTCGGACCGGTGCCCCGCCGTCGACGCAGGAGCGACTGGAGCCGTGCGGTGTCGGCTCCTCACCGATCGACGCTCCTGCTCGTAGGCGGCGTAGCCGCCCGGTCGACGTGCCGCGGTGCCGCGGCCGTCCAGCACGACGACGTCGGCCACGGTCCGCTCCAGGAACGCACGGTCGTGACTCACCACCACGAGCGCGCCCGGCCAGTCGTCGAGGAAGTCCTCGAGCTGTCGCAGCGTGTCGAGGTCCAAGTCGTTGGTCGGCTCGTCGAGGAAGAGCACGTTCGGACGCTCCGCGAGCACGAGGAGCAGCTGGAGTCGCCGACGCTCCCCACCGGAGAGCATCCCGATCGGCGCCCACTGCGCGTCGGCGTCGAACCAGAACGCCTCGAGCAGCGCAGCGTCGACCCAGTCGGCGTCACGATGGCCGCCGGTGACCGCATCACGCACGCGGACCGCCGGATCGAGCGTCGTGCCGCGCTGGTCGTAGTAGCCGATGCGCGCGGTGCTGCCGAGCTCGCGTCCACCGGACGACGGCGTGATCCGCCCGGCGAGGATGTCGAGGAGCGTCGTCTTGCCCGACCCGTTGGGTCCGACGATCCCGAGTCGCTCCCTCGGGTCGAGGAGGAGCTCGACGTCGCGCAGCAACTCAGGGCCGTCGTCGAACCGGTGACCCACCCCGTGCAGCTCGACGACCCGTTCTCCGAGGCGCGGGACCCCACCGTGCAGCGGCAGCGCACCCGCCCGCGACGCCGCCTCAGGGCGCCGCTGCACGATGTCGGTCGCAGCAGCGATCCGCGCCTTGGGCTTCGAGGTCCTCGCCGGTGCACCTCGGCGGAGCCACGCCAGCTCGCGTCGGGCCAGGTTCCGGCGCCGGTCCTCGTCACGAGCTGCGAGCTCCTCGCGGCGTGCGCGACCCTCGAGGTAGGACTCGTAGCCTCCGTCGTGGACGTATCCCCTGCCCCGGTCGAGCTCCAGGACATCGGTCGTGACCCGATCGAGGAAGTGCCGGTCGTGGGTGACGAGGACGAGGCCGCCGGAGAGCTCCGCGAGGCGGTCCTCGAGCCAGGCGATGGCGTCGATGTCGAGGTGGTTGGTCGGCTCGTCGAGGATCAGCAGGTCGCATGGTGCGACGAGCGCACGAGCGAGTGCGACCCGCTTCGCCTGGCCCCCCGACAACGTCGACACGTGAGCCTCCAGCAGCGCACCGACGCCGAGACGGTCCGCGACGGCAGCCACCTCCCATCGCTCCACGGCCTGCGGCTGGTTGCCGGAGCCACCATGCGCTGCGTCGACGGTGCCGAACAGGTCGTCGATGACGAGTGGGCCGGTGAGCCTCGGGTCCTGGTCGAGCACCGAGGTTCGCACCCCTCGACCGAAGTGAACCGTCCCCGCCTCGGGGGCAGAGGTCCCGGCGAGGATGCGCAGCAACGTCGTCTTGCCGCACCCGTTCAGCCCGACCACGCCGAGTCGGCCTCCACTCGACACCGTCAACGACACGTCGCCGAAGAGGGGGCGTCCCGGTCTGGTCGCGGCGATGCCCCTGGCGTCGAGCAGGATCACCGTGGCGTGAGCCCCATCGCCTCCAGACGGTTGAGGAGCCACGCGTCGAGCAGGTGCACCGACTCCGGCTGCAGCATGAACGACAGGTGGGCGAGGAAGGGCTTGGTGATCGAGGATCCCTGGGGGGTCAGGACCTGTGTGGCTCCGCGCCCGTCGAGGGGGATCGCGTCACCCTCGACACGACTGAGCGGCACTCCGGGAGCGACGATCTCGCGACCGACGAGCGGCACGTCGGCGAGCGCGAGCAGCCGATCGGTCATGGCGTTCGGGACCACACCGTCAGCGACGCCGTACTGCACGAACAGCGGGAACCCACCGGAGCCGAGGCGGCTGACGAGGTTCGTGTTCTCGGCAGGATCGAGTAGCAGGGTCGCCGCACCTTCCATCGCCGCGGCGTCCCCCGCACCGAGGCCTCCGGGAACCACCCCCATGAACAACGGCCACAGCAGCGAGTGGTACAGGATGTCGGCGATGCCGCTCCCCGGAACCTGCAGGAACGCACCCGCGAGCCCCGGGATCGCAGCGACCGACGCCGCGCCGAGCACCCCACCCATGGACGTGCCCTCGTAGAGGATCCTCGTGGTGTCGAGGTCCGGGTTCCCGTCGGGGCCGGCGGTCGCCGATCCGGCGGTCGTCAGGTCCAGGTCCTTCATGTGGGTCCGGATGGCCGTGACCAACGAGACGGTGTCGACCTCCCCCTGCAGGGGCATCGAGACGAGGCGTCCGAGCTTCTCCGGTGTCACGAGGTCGAGCAGCGACCCACCTTCGGCTGAACGGTCGCCGTGGTTGGGCACATCGATGCCGATGGTGGCGAGCCCTCGTTTCGCGTTGGTGCCCGCCACGACCAGCAACGTCTCCTTGGTGGCGAGCAGGCCGTGGCCGTAGACGACGACCGGCGCGCCATCGGGACCCGCCGGGTTCGTCGGCAGGACCAACAGGAAGTGCTCCCAGATCGGCGTCGGCCCGTTCTGCGGTCGCGCGACGCCGTCGGCGTCACGGAAGTCCGACAGGCGGACGTCGCCACGCACGACCGCTGTTGCGCCGTCCACGAAGTACGGCGGCAGCACCTCGAGGTTGCGGATCGGGTGGTCCGCGGTCGAGGCGGCCGCCGCCATCGCGTCGAGCCGAGCTGTTGCGTTCCGGGCACTGCGCACCGTGAACCGGGTCGCCGACAGCGTGTCGGACCAGTGGTCGCCGTCGATGCGGCGCAAGTCCTCTCGGATCGAGGCCATGTAGCCGTCAGCATCCATCCCTGCAGCACGGGCAGGCGGACCGAACTGCGAGGTGAGGCCACGGCGCAGCCGGGCGACGTAGGTGTGGCCGGGCTCCCAGCGCACCTTCGGCCATGCAGCGACGACCGTGTCGGGACGGCCTTGGCGGATCGAGTCCGGCGACAGCTCTGCCCGGATCGGTGCAGGGGCTCCGGTGGCGAGGTCGTACACCCGAAGGATCTCACCGCCGTCGGCGGGCAGCGACGCTGGATCGACCGATCGATCGATCTCGAAGTAGACCGGTCCGACCGCCGAGAAGCCGTCGGCGTCGGATTCGACGTCGGCGAGGCGGGCGCCGGGACCGAGCGCAGCGATGCCCTCGGCCGGAAGGATGCCGTCGGGGATGTGGAGCCGACGCCCGGTCGCCGTCGTGGGGTCCCGGACCGTCAGCTCGTCGCTGGGGAACGGCAGGGCGCACGAGCTCACCGCTGCAGCGACGCAGGGGTGGCCAGGGCGGGCCTCGGGCGGAGGCTTCGCCAGCGGTGGTGCCGCGCACGAGGCCAGCAGGCCGGCGACCGCCGCTGTGACCGCCACGGCGCCGACAACGGACTTCCCCCCTCGAAGCGAACGCATGGGCCGAAATGTAGCCCTCTCTTGCGTCTCCGTGACTGGTCGCGCCACGTGTGGTGCGACCAGTCACGGAGATCACCCGGCCGGAGGCGGCGGCGGCGCGACCGTGCCCGGAGGCGGCGGCGGCGCGACCGTGCCCGGAGGCGGCGGCGACGCGACCGTGCCCGGAGGCGGAGGCGACGCGACCGTGCCCGGAGGCGGAGGCGGCGCGACCGTGCCCGGAGGCGGCGGTGGCGCGACCGTGCCCGGAGGCGGCGGCGGCGCAGCGGGGGTGGCACCCGGTGGTGGGGGCGCGTCTGCTGCGACACCCGGCGCCGGTGGGGCAGCCGCGGACATCGCGAAGTTGAGGGTCACCTGGCCCTCGAGCGCCTGGATCGCCTCGATCGCCTCCTGACGCAGACGATCGACGTCACCCGGCGCACGGCCCGACGACTCGAGGTAGGCGAGGACCCCGAGGTCGTGGAAGTGCGGGTCGGCCGACCTCGCGGTGGGGCCGCCGGCGAGCGCCTCGTCGGCCTTCGCCATCGCCTGCTCTGCGGCGGCCTTCGCCTTGTCCAGGAATCCCATTGGTACCTCCGTGCACCGTCGGTGTGGGCGCTCAGGCTACCGAGGTCCCCCACGGCCGATAGCGTTCGGCGCCATGGACGACGCGAGCGCCACGGACCCTGTCACCACGCACCCTGTCACAGCGGACCCTGTCACGATGACCGTCTCGGACGGCACCGCGATCATCGACCTCGACGACGGCAAGGCGAACGCCCTCGGGTTCTCGGTCCTCGACGGGCTCGACTCGGTGCTCACCGCCGCCGAAGAGGACCCGTCGGTGACCGCCGTGGCGATGATCGGCCGACCTGGTCGGTTCTCCGCAGGCTTCGACCTCGCGGTGATGACCTCCGGACCGGAGCAGGCGCGGACGATGCTGGGCCGGGGCGCCGAGGTCGGCCTGCGCCTCTACACCTTCCCCAAGCCCGTGGTGCTCGGCGTCACCGGGCACGCACTTGCGATGGGCGCGATCCTGCTCTGCTGCGCCGATGTCCGGATCGGTGCCGACGGGCCCTACAAGCTCGGGCTCAACGAGGTGGCGATCGGGATGCCGGTCCCGGCGTTCGCTGTCGGCGTCTGCGAGACGCGCCTGGCGCTGCCCGCGTTCACCCGCGCGATCCAGCTCGCCCACATCCACACCCCGGCCGAGGCCCTCGCCGCCGGCTTCCTCGACGAGCTGGTCACCGACGACCAGGTCCGCGATCGGGCCGTGGCCGTCGCGAACGACCTCGGCGAGCGCCTGCACCCCGGCCCGTTCCGAGCGACGCGTCGCACGGTCCGGAGCGCGACCGCGGACCGGCTTCGCTCCGATCTGGAACGCGACCTCGCCCTGTTCGACGTCAGCGGCTGAGCGCAGCCGCTACGGCCCCTCGGTCAGTAGTCGAACTCGCCGCGAGGCTTGCCCACGCAGGGCTGGTCCTGGCAGACGTTCGTGATCTTGCCGTCCGGCGTGAAGAACGCCTTCTTCTGTGCGATCACCTGCGGCTGACGACGAGGCATGCTGTGCGGGTCCTGGCACTTG
>JAFDWA010000111.1 GCA_018268735.1 Actinomycetota bacterium
TGGCACCGGGGATGTCGTCGAGTCCAGCGAGCACGGCCGACACCCGGGCGATGTTGTGACCGGACTCGCCGCCGGGCTGGCCGCACCCCCAGAGCACGTCTTCGATCTCGGTGCGGTCGAGCGCCGGCACCTTGTCCAGGACCGACGTGATGATGTGCGCCGACAGGTCATCGGGGCGCATGTCCTTGAGGGAGCCCTTGGACATGCGTCCGATCGGCGTGCGGGCGGTGGCGACGATGACGGCCTCGGTCATTGCGGGCTCCCCTGTTTCCTGCGGACCCGCTGGTGGGGCCGACGGTTCGGATGCGTGGACGCCGCAGGTTACCGGCCGGTAACAGGCCCACGAAATCGTGCGGAGCGCCGGTGCCCAGGTGGGTTCAGGGCATGAAGCGGCTGACGGTGTCGGCCACGCAGGCCGGCTTCGGGTCCGTGACGCCGTCGCCGGCGAGGTCCCGCTCGAGCGTCACGCGGACGGTGACCTGGACCCCGCCCTTCTCCTCCGACGCTGCCACGACCTCGCCTCGTGCGCGGACGCGGGAGCCGGCGGGGACCGGAGCAGGGAACCGCACCTTGTCCAAGCCGATGTTGAGACCTATCGAGCACCGCTCGACGGTGAGCAGGTCGGGCAGGAACAGGTTCACCATCGACAGCGTGAGGTAGCCGTGGGCGATCGGTCCCCCGAAGGGCGACTCGGCGCGTGCACGTTCGACGTCGACGTGGATCCACTGGTGGTCGCCGGTGGCATCCGCGAACTCGTCGATGCGCTCCTGGGTGATCTGCACCCACTCGGTGGTGCCGAGGTCGGCACCGACCATGTCGAGCAGGTCGGCGGGTTCGGTGACGGTGCTCAACGATCGCTCCTCGTCGCGGGGTCCGGGTCAGGGGTGCTGGCTCGACACGGCGAGGACCTCGCCGGTCATGTAGCTCGAGAGGTCGCTCGCGAGGAACACCATCACGTTCGCGATCTCCCAGGGCTCGGCGGCTCGGCCGAAGGCCTCCTTCGCGGTGAGCTCTTCGAGCAGCCCGGGTGGAGTGACCTTGGCGAGGTTCGCATGCATCGCGAGGCTGGGGCTGACTGCGTTCACGCGCACCCCGTGCTCGGCAGCCTCGACCGCAGCAGAGCGCGTCAGGGCCATGACACCGGCCTTCGCCGCCGCGTAGTGCGCTTGTCGCTCCTGGGCTCGCCACCCGAGCACCGACGCGTTGTTGACCACGGCACCCGACCCCTGCTCGTACATGACCGGCAGGATCGCACGGAGGCACTTGAACGTCCCGGTGAGGGTGACGTCGATGACCCGGTCCCACTCGTCGTCGGTGAGCTCGGTGATGAGGCCGTTGCCGCCGAGGCCGGCGTTGTTCATCCAGACGTCGATCCCGCCCATCTCCCCCAGGGCGGTCACGACGAGTCCCCGGACCTCGGCGTCGTCGGTGACGTTGCACACGACCGCCGGTGGGCGGGCACCGAACTCCGCTCCGAGCTCGTCCGCGGTCTCGCCGAGGCGCCGGGCATGCGCGTCCGACACCACGACCTGAGCGCCCTCCATCATGCACCGACGGGCGAGGGCGCCGCCGATGCCGGTCCCGGCCGCCGCGGTGATGACGACGCGGCGACCGTCGAGCAGCCCCCGTCCGGGTGGTTCGGTGGGGGTGGGTTGTACGGCCATGTGGCGTCCTCCGTCCTGGCGGCTCAGCGAGGTTCCCTCGGCAGGCCGAGCGCACGTTCGCCGATCAGGTTCCTCTGGATCTCGTTCGAGCCGCCGTAGATCGTGTCGGAGCGGCTGAAGAAGAACAGCTTGTGCAAGGCGGACATCTCGGCCTCGCCCGCATCGCCCTCGTCTGCAGCCGAGTAGCGGGTCACGAGCGACTCGGCGCCGAGGACGTCCATCGCGGCCTCGCCCATGTCGCGGTGCAGCTGCGCCCAGTAGAGCTTGTTGATCATCGCCTCGCGGGGAAGAGCGACGTGCTCGTCGACGCGCAGGGCGCGCACGGCGTTCCAGCGCATGATCCGGATCCGGATCCACAGGTCGGTGAGGCGGCGACGGATGGATGCATCGTCGATCGCCCCGGTTCGCTGCGCCGCCGCCACGATCTCGCCGAGCTCGCGGTCGAACGCCATCTGCTGGCCGAGCGTCAGCACGCCGCGCTCGAACGCGAGCGTCCCCATCGCGACCTTCCAGCCGTCGCCGGGAGCACCGACGACGAGGTCGGCCGGTGTGCGGGCGCCGTCGAAGAAGACCTCGTTGAACTCGGCGGTCCCGGTGATCTGGCGGATGGGACGCACATCGATGCCGGGCTGGTCCATCGGGACCAGCAGGTACGACAGACCGTGGTGACGACTCGAACCGTCCTCGGTGCGAGCGACGACGAAGCACCAGTCGGACCACTGGGCGAGCGAGGTCCACACCTTCTGACCGTCGATCACCCACTCGTCGCCCTCGCGGCGGGCCTTCGTCGACACGTTCGCCAGGTCGGATCCGGCGTTGGGCTCGGAGTAGCCCTGGCACCAGAACTCCGTGCCGGCGACGATGCCGGGCAGGAACCTCTGCTGGATCTCGGGCGACGCGAAGTGGATGAGCGTCGGGCCGAGCAGCCCCTCGCCGATCAAGCCGGCACGCCCGGGACCACCGGCGCGGGCGTACTCCTCGTGGAAGGCGACCTCGAGGTGCAGCGGCAACCCGCGGCCGCCGTGAGCCACGGGCCAGCCGACGCATGTCCATCCACCCGAGGCGAGCTCGCGCTCCCACTCCATCCGCTCGGCGACGAACGCGTGCTCGTCGCCGGGTCCGCCGCGGTGGCGCAGGAGTGCGTGCTCGCCGACCAGGTGGTCGGCCATCCACTCGGCGACCTCGGCTCGGAACTCGGCCTCGTCGGGGAACGCAGCGCCGGGGGTCGTGCTCTCGGCGTCGATCGTCACGGACCGGACGATAGATGGAACTGACGGCTCGTCAGAAACCGGTGCGGGTGGCTCCGGTGGCGACTTCACGCGATCGGCACCACCGGGGCCAGCCGCGCAGGGTTCTGGCCCTGCTGCAGCGACGGATGGCGGTTCGACCTGGTGCCGCGGAAGTCGGTGATCGTGCGTCGCATCGAGGCGACCGGATCGGATCCGACTGCGATGCGGCGATGTGCCGACAGGTGTCGCAGGTAGGTGTCGAGCGTGTCAGCGAGGCGGCCTCGATCCGGGAGCTCGACGCCGACGGCATCGCACCACTCGGGGATGGTGACCCACAGGAGCGTGCTGATCCGATCGACGGTCCAGACGGTCGGCGCATCGGTTCGGTCCGGGCCGTCGGAGGAGCCTGGTCCGGCCCTGCCAGGCGTGCCGGCCGCCAAGGCGCCGCTGATGGCCGCGAGCGCGTCGCGGTCCGCCGGTCGTCCGGTCGACAGGGCCCAGCGGGCCACGTCACGCCGGCGGGCACGTGCCGGCGCCGGAACCGGTACGCGGTGGGCTCTGGCCGGAGTGGGAGGAACCGTTGCACACGACATGTCCAGAGCATGTCGCGGGGGTCTGACAGCCACGACGAGGAGTGCGGCACGGGGCTGCAGACGCGGATCGGGGACGGAGCCCGTGGGCTCCGTCCCCGATGTGCGATCTGTCCTCCCGGCGATCAGCCGGTGTAGGTGGCCGGATGCCCTGCCGGTGGCGGCGCGCTCTGCACGACGGATGTCGGCAGGACGGTCGGTTCCGGTGGCGCCGGCACCGAGACGTCGATCACGCCCTGGGAGCACATGCCGATCGGCGGCTCGCCGGCGACGGTGGTCTGGATCAGCGGCGGGGTGCTGAAGATGCTGGTGAGTGCCGAGATGACCTGCTTGAAGTCGATGTTGGCCATCCCCTGCTTGACCTTCAGCTGCACCCACTGCTTGGCGTAGCCCGACCAGGCATCGAGGTCGAGCCGACCCAGAGCGTCCTGCATCTGCTGCTCGAGCCAGGCGACCGCGTCGTCGACGTTGGCGGCTCCGCCGGGCAGCGTCGTGGTCGTCGTCGGGGTGCCCTCCGGGGGTGCCGGCGGGTTGAGCAGCTTGGTCGCGTCGTCGATGATCGCGTTCAGGTGCTCCTGGGGGAACACCGAGTAGTAGTTGCCGACCGACAGGTTCGGGACGTCCTTCTGGCCGTTCTTGCCGGTGAACTCGATGTTGTAGAGCCCGGGCTTCGCCGGGTCGGCTGCGGTGACCTTGACGCCACCGGCGCCGATCGAGGGAAGTGCCTCGAGAGCGGCCTGGATGTCGGCCGGGCTGGGCTGCTCGAACGGGACGAAGAAGATCCAGAACAGCATGTTCGAGTTGTAGGTGTCAGCCCAGTTCGTCGGTGGCTGGAACATGTTCGGGTTGGCGTCACGAATGGCCTTGGGCACGGTCCAGATCACGCTGGTGGTGTCATCGCCGAACTTGAGGGTCAGACCGACGCTCTTCTTGATCATGTTGGTCTGCGTCTTGCCGTCCTTGTCGAGGACCGGCTTGCCGTCCTTGTCGAGCAGCAGGCTGGGATCGATCTGCAGGGACTGCACTGCGTTCGTGCCCGGCAGCGTCCCGGAGCAGACCTCGAAGGTCACCGAGCTCGTCGTGCCGGCGGCGCCGGTGGCGACCTGGACCTGACCGTTGGCGACGGTGCCCGGACCGTCGATGACCTTGAGCGAGCTCGGGTCGATCGGGTGGACGGTGCCCTTCTCGTCGGCGCCCGGCGTCACGTACTGGCCCAGCACGTCGACGCTCACCGTCGAGTTCGGGGTGCCCTCCATCTCGATGGGCTGCTTGATGTCCGGCGACCCGGGGATCTTGATCGAGGTGATCGCGACGGTCCCCGGTGCGGCGCAGGCCACCTTGATGTCAGTGGCCTTGTCGGCGATCGTCAGCGAGATCGTCAGGCCGACCTGCTTGGCGGTGTACTTGATGATCCCGCCCTTGCCGATGTCGGCGAGCTTGCCGGAGAACGGGCCTTCCTTGATGTTGACCGGCTGACCCTTGACCAGGGCGACCTGCATCGGCGCGGGACGACCCTGCACCTCGGTCGTCGATGTGGGCCCGCTGATGCCGATGTCGAGGACCATGTCCTTGACGGTGAGCGACGGCGAGACGCCCGCCGCCTTGTCGACCGTCGCCTGGTCCATCGAGACGCCCCAGGTGAAGGAGATCGGCTGGTCGGCCGCGCCCGGGTCGAGCGTCGCCGGGACGTCGGAGGTGATCGTGAACGGCAGTGCGAGGGTGCCGTTGCCGAGTCCCGCGAGGATCCCCTTGGAGGCGTCGTCGGCGCCGCTGCAGGTCGCGGTCAAGGTCTTGGACTGCGGTGCAGCCTGGGTGGGCGACCCGCTGGTGACGGCGAAGGCGGTCGCGACGAGCGCCACCGCCGCCCCCGCCCGTGTGGCACGTGCCTTGAGCAATCTCGACAACATCTGGCCCTCCCGGAACCCTCGTCTCGCGTCGACTGCACGTGCCAACGCGCTACGCGCCGGTCGGGTCGCCCGTCGACGTCGGCCCACCCCCGACCGTCCACCTCCGGTCCGACTCGGACAGGGGTGTGGACGGCACCACTTCGTTCCCAGAGATGATTAGGCGGTCGACGGTGCAGCGCGCAAGGGCGATGGTGCCGGTCGGGAACGATTCCTCATGCGAGATCGACGGAACGTGAGTGCATCAGCGCTCTACGTGGGAATCCGAGCACAACCGAGGAAGATCAACCCGATGAGGATCCGGTCCGAGGTTGGTACCCTGTCGCCCGGTGCACCACGGTCGGGCCCCCGCCGCCGGGCCGGTGCCGGAGCTGGACGGGAAGCTGGGAGCCCTGTGGTGGACGCTGCGAGCACGCGCGACGAACGCTCGGACACCCGCGCGTCGACGGGTGCGCCGTCGCCGCCGGTCTGGGACCCGGGCGACCAGGGGGACGTCGCCGAGGTCGACGACGCCGACGACGTCCCGGGTGATCGCCCCGACCTGACAGCACCGTCGACCGGCACGTCCTCGACGGCACACCGCGTCGACCCACCCATCCCGCCGATCGGCGAACCGAACGTCGGGAGCGCCGGCGTCGTGCGTCCGGGGCGGCCGGTCTCGCGCTCGGTGATCGGCTTCTCCGTCGCCGCCTCCGCCGTCGTGGTCCTC
>JAFDWA010000112.1 GCA_018268735.1 Actinomycetota bacterium
CGCGCCGGCGGCGACGGCCACGTTCGACCTCACCGGTGACGTGCAGCGGTACCGCCAGATCGGCATCGTCGCGACGTCGGTCGCGGTCACGGCGTGACGGGACCGACCCAGAACCAGGAGCGCACCTCGGCATCAGCCGGACCGACGCTCGCAGCCAACGAACCGATGCCCACCGTCAGTCGAGGCCGAGCACGCGCCGGGCGTTGCCACGCAGGAACTTGGGCCAGACCTCGTCACGCAACGGCACCTGCGGGAGCTCGGTGAAGATGCGCTCGAGGGTCAGACCCATCGGGAAGTAGCCCGCGTACATCACCTTGTCGGCGCCACGGGTGTTGGCGTAGTCGACGATCGCCTTCGGGTAGTACCGGGGAGCGAAGGCAGAGGTGGAGTAGTGGAGGTTCGGCCACTTGAGCATCAGCTTGACGGCGAGCTCCTCCCACGGCTCGGCACCGTGTCGCATCACGATCGTCAGCTCGGGGAAGAACCAGCACACCTCGTCGAGCAGCTCGACCTTCTGGCACGCTGCCGGAACCCGCGGACCGGGCACGCCGACGCACATGAACACCGGGATGGCGAGCTCGCAGCACTTGGCGTACACCGGGTACCAGCGCTTGTCGTCGATCGGCACCTGCGGGGAGCACCCGGCAGGGAACGCGGCCACCGCTCGGAGCCCGACGGTCTCGTGGGTGCGGACGATCTTCTCGACCGCGGCCATGCCCTCGTTGGGGTCGATGCCGATCGAGGGGAGGAAGCGGTCGGGGTGCTCGCGCAGCGCACGGTGCTGGTCATCGGAGCCGGCGCCGATGAGCGCTGTCTCGATGCCGTAGTGGTCCATGAGGGCGAGGGAGTGCTCGACGGGGTCCTCCGTCGCTGCGGCCGCCTTGGGCACGTCCTTGAACATGTACTCGACGGGGAACTCGAAGCTCTCACGGGAGTCGCGGTCGCGCAGCTGCGGCGACAGGAACTCGTAGACGCGTCGGATGTCGGCGAAGGGCAGGTCGAACATGGTGTCGACGATGCCGAGCTGGCTCGGCCACGGCGGGACCACGGGGGCATCGGGGTCTGGCATCCCGCCAAGCTAGCCAGCCGCACGAGCGGGATACGGTGCCCACGTGCGACCCAACGTCCTGCTCGTGACGCTCGACCAGTTCCGTGCCGACTGCCTCGGCGTCGCCGGCCATCCGCTGGTGCAGACGCCGACGCTCGACCGCCTGGCGGCCGACGGCGTCCGCTTCAGCCACCACTTCTCCAACTGCACGCCGTGCGGACCGGCACGTGCATCGCTGTTGACCGGTCTCTGGCAGATGAACCACCGCGTGACCGACAACGGTGCTCCGCTCGCCGATCACCTGCCCACGCTGCCCCGACAGCTGCGCGAGCTCGGCTACCGACCCGCGCTGTTCGGCTACACGGACACCACGTTGGACCCTGCGGGGCTCCTCCCCGACGCCCGCGAGCTCACCGAGTGGGAGCAGCCGATGCGGGGGTTCGACCCGATCGTGCACCTCGACGACTACATCGGGCCGTGGCTCAGCTGGCTCGCAGAGGAGGGCTTCCCGGTCCCCGACCCGAAGGACTACTTCGACATCTACGACCGACTCGACGTCGAGGTTCCGCCGGGGCGCGGGGAGAGCTGGGCGCCACCGGCCTACGACGCCGAGCACACCGAGTCAGCGTTCCTGACCGGCGAGGTGCTCGCGTGGCTGGAGCGGACCCTCGACACCGACGGCGGCGCGTCGGACGGCCGACCGTGGTGTGCCCATGTGTCGTACCTGCGACCGCACCCGCCCTACGTCGTGCCCGGGCCGTACAACGACATGTTCGACCCGGCCGAGGTGCCCGCTCCCGTGCGCCATGCCGATGTGGCGAGCGAGGGAGCAGTGCACCCGTTCCTCGCCGCTGCGCTCGCCATCGTCCCGTCGCCGTCGGACCGGCTCAACCAGGACCAGCTCCGGGCGACCTACTACGGGATGATCGCCGAGGTCGACCACCAGCTCGGTCGTCTGCTCGACGGGCTGGACGAGCTGGGCCAACGGGACGACACCCTCGTGGTCGTCACCTCGGACCACGGCGAGCAGCTCGGCGACCACTGGCTGATCGAGAAGCTCGGCTTCTTCGACCAGAGCGTCCGGATCCCGTTGATCATCCGTTGGCCCGCCATGGATGGCAGCCCTGGGAGGACGATCGACGCGTTCACCGAGAACGTCGACATCCTCCCGACGATCCTCGACGTGTGCGACGCCGAGGCGCCGACGTTCTGCGACGGCGCATCGCTTCGTCCCTTCCTCGACTCCGAACGCGTCGGGCTCGACACCCCAGGTCGTTGGAGGAGATGGGTGCACACCGAGTACGACTTCCGGATGCCCACGACCACCGTCGTCGAGGACCTGCTCGGCATCCGCCAGGACCAGTGCGCCGTGTCGGTGATCAGGGACCGCAGCCGCAAGTACGTGCAGTTCTCCGGTGGCCTCGCTCCGCTGTTCTTCGACCTCGACGAGGACCCCGGCGAGCTCCGCGACCTCGCATCGGATCCTGCCCGCAGCGTCGAGATGCTGCGGTACGTGCAACAGCTGCTGAGCACGCGCATGGAGCACACCGACCCCCGGCTCGCCAACCACCGGGCAACGCCAATGGGGCCGGTGTTCCGCGCGGACCCACCGCGACCCTGACACAGCTCGTTAGCATCACGGCGACCGCCCGGAGGGACCACTCGGATGACCGACGATCGACCAGACCAGACGCCGCCGCCCCCACCGCCGTTCCCCGGCCCTGCGGCGCCGCCGTACTCCGCTCCCGTCACCCCGTCGGCGCCGCAGCAGGACCCTGCAGCGCCCGCGCCCTGGTGGACCGACGAGGGCGCTCCCAGCGGACCGCCGCCGCTCGCGCCGGCACCCCCGGCCGCGCCGGCACCCCCGCTCGCGCCAGCAGCACCAGCCGCGCCAGCACCCCCAGCCGCGCCGGCACCCCCGCTCGCGCCGGCACCCCCGCTCGCGCCAGCACCCCCGCTCACGCCGGCAGGACCCTCGAGCTGGAGCACCCCACCGCCCTTCGCGACCGACGTGACCTCCGCCATCCCCGGTACCGTCCCACCCGGTACCGTCCCACCCGGTGCCGTCCCACCCGGTGCCGTCCCACCCGGCCAGGGAGTCGGCGAGGGAACGCCGAAGCGTCGCCGACACCGGCTCCTCATCGGAGTGCTCGCTGCGCTGCTGGTGATCGCCGGTGGCGTCGCCGCGCTGCTGATCACCCGCACCTCCGCCTCGGCGCCCAAGGCGACCCTCGACGTCTGCACGATCGACGCGGACGGCTCGTTGAAGGCGTCGGGTGCGCTGTCCGGCTCCGACGGCCCGATGAAGGTCACCGTGGAGTTCCGCAACACCAAGGACCACGGGCTCCTCTCCCGCGGCAGCGGTGAGGCGAACGTGGTCGACGGCCGCAGCGCGGGGTGGAAGGTCACCGGTCGGACCGACTCCGATGCCCCGGCGGTGATCTGCACGGTCACGAAGGTGAGCAGCTGAACGACCACCCGCATCTGACGGGTCGTCAGATGCGCGGGTACCGTCTGGCGCCATGAACCTCGATCTCACCGAGGACGAGCTCGCCTTCCGCGACGAGGCACGCACCTGGCTCCGGGACCACCTCCCCACCGAGGAGCGACCGCCGGAGGGCCAGGAGATGCGCGACTTCGACCTCGCCTGGCAGCGCACCCTCTACGACGGTGGCTGGGCGGGGATCAGCTGGCCGAAGGAGTTCGGCGGTCGCGGCCTGACCGACATCCAGCAGATGATCTGGTACGAGGAGTTCGCCCGCGCCAACCCTCCGTTCACCCTCAACAACTCCTGCACCTTCGTCGGCAACAACCACGGTGGCCCGACGATCATCGTCAACGGCACCGACGAGCAGAAGGCCGCCTACCTGCCGCCGATCCTCCGGGGCGAGGTCGTCTGGTGCCAGGGGTTCTCCGAACCCGGCGCCGGCAGCGACCTCGCCAGCCTCTCCACCAAGGGCGTCATCGACGGTGACGAGCTCGTCGTCACCGGCCAGAAGACCTGGACCAGCTACGCGCACGTCGCGGACCTCCAGGAGCTGTTGGTGCGCACCGATCTCGACGCCCCCAAGCACAAGGGGATCAGCTGGGTCGTCTGCGACATGCGCACCCCCGGCATCGAGATCCGCGAGATCCGCACGATGAGCCACGTCACGGACTTCTGCGAGGTGTTCTACGACGAGGTCCGCATCCCGCTCACCAACGTCGTCGGCGGGCTGAACAACGGCTGGCGCACCGCGATGTCGACGTTGAGCTTCGAGCGCGGCACCGCGTTCATGGCCGACCAGGTCGAGCTCGCCTCCACCGTCGAGCGCCTGATCGCCGAAGCGCGCGAGCGCACCGACGGTCGGGGTCGACCGCTCATCGCGGACGAGGAGGTGGCCCGCCGACTCGCGACGGCACGGGCCGAGGTCGACGCCCTCAAGGCGATGACGATCACCGGGATCAGCCGCACGGCCCGCACCGGCGTCCCCGGAGCGGAGGGCTCGATGGTCCGGTTCTTCCACGGAGAGCTGCACCAGCGCGTCTACCAGCTGGCACTCGAGATCATCGGCGCCGACGCGCTGCGGCTCACACCGGTCGACGGCGACGTGTGGACCGGCCCGTACCTGCAGAGCTTCGCCTACACGATCGGCGGCGGCACCACCGACATCCAGCGCAACATCGTCGGCGAACGGGTGCTGGGGCTCCCGAGGGCCTGAGGGGACGAGACCATGGACCTGCTGCCCACACCCGAACAGGACGAGATCGTCGCGACGGTCCGGACCCAGCTCGACCGCCAGTTCGCGCTGAACGACCTGGCCGCCCACGACGGCGCGGACCGCGCCGTGGACCGTGACCTGTGGCGACGTTGCGCCGATCTCGGCTGGTTCGGCCTCGGACTCGACGAGCACCTCGGCGGGGTCGGCTACACCCTGGTCGAGGAAGCGCTGCTGTTCGCCGAGCTCGGCGCCCACGCCACCCCTGGGCCGTTCCTCGCGACCGTGCTCGCCGCTCGCCTCGCCGCGACCGGTGGAGACGCCGAGCTCGCCGCGGCGATCCTCGCGGGGGACCTGCTGGTGGCGCTCGCCGAGGCCGAGGACGTCGGCGCAGCAGTGGGCAGCACCGTCACCGGGCGGTTCCGGGTGACCGACTTCGGGGGTGCGGACCTGTTCCTGGTCGCCGGCACCGACCCCGCGGCGGGGATGGCCGTCGTCGATGCCGTCGCGGTCACGGCGGAGCCGTCGCTCGATCTGCTCGTCCCGCTCGGCGTCGTCGACCTCGACGGCACGGCCGCCCGGGTGTCGGCGACCGACACCGCCGACCTCGCCCTGCGCGCGACGGTGCTGCTCGCGTCGCAGCTCGCCGGCAGCGCGACCGCGACGGCCGAGCAGTCGACGGCGTACGCCAAGGACCGCGAGCAGTTCGGCCGACCCGTCGGATCGTTCCAGGCGGTCAAGCACCGCTGCGCGGACATGGCGGCGCGTGCGGATGCATCGACGTCGTTGGCGCGCTACGCATCGCTCGCCGTCACCGACGGCCGCCCCGACGCCCCGTTCCACTCGCATGCCGCCTGGACGGTCGCCGCGGACGCTGCGATCGCCAACGCCCAGGTCAACGTGCAGAACCACGGCGGGATCGGCTTCACCTGGGAGCACACGGCGCACCGCTACGTGACCCGCGCGCAGTTCCTCGTCCGCACCTTCGGCGACCGGACCGCTCACCTGGCGGCGTTGCTCGCGGAGCCCGCCCCGGCCTGACATGCCTAGGGTGGTCCCCATGGCCGCCGACATGCTCACGAGCTCCGCCCGGGTGATCGCCGGAGATCTCGCCCCGGGCGAGTTCGGCGCCATCGGCCTGAACGACGCGCCGCAGATCCACGAGCTCGACGACGACCTGGCGTTCGTCGCGGCGTTCTCGAACGTCGCCGCGTTCCGGAGCCCCGGCGACGACGACCTCCTCCTCGTCGACGTCAGCAGCCGCTTCCACGGCGCGGCGGTCGCCGACCTCGTCCGCTCCTGGACGTCCGCACCGCTGCGGACCGCTGTC
>JAFDWA010000113.1 GCA_018268735.1 Actinomycetota bacterium
CGGTTCTGGGGGTCGGAATCGACAGAACGTGTCGTTTGCGACCCCTATGTTCCGGTGAGGGCGGGTGAGTACCCTCGGGCCGTGGCAGCCACCCGACCCTTCCGCTTCACGATCCAGGCCTCGCACATGGAGCGCCCGGAGGACCTCGTCCCGCTCGCTCGCCGCGCCGAGGACGTCGGTGCGAGCGTGCTCACCGTCGCGGACCACCTCGACGACCAGCTCGCCCCCCTGGCCGCGCTGATGGCCGCGGCCGACGCCACCACGACCCTCCGCGTCGGCACGCTCGTGTTCGCCAACGACTACCGACACCCGGCAGTGCTCGCGAAGGAGGCGGCGACGATCGACCGCCTGAGCGGCGGACGCCTCGAGTTCGGCCTCGGAGCCGGATGGATGACGAGCGACTACGAGGCCACCGGCATCCCGCTCGACCCACCGTCGGTGCGCATCGCACGACTCGAAGAAGCCCTCGAGGTCATCTCGGCGCTGTGGTCCGGCGACGCGGTCGACCACCACGGACGCTTCTACGACATCGACGGGCTCGTCGGCAGCCCGCTGCCCGCCCAGCGACCCGGACCGCCGATCGTCATCGGCGGCGGCGGCCGCAAGGTGCTCGAGGTGGCAGGACGCCGCGCCGACATCGTCAACCTGAACCCGTCGCTGCCCGCCGGCGTGATCGACCACCGAGCCGGACCCTCGGCGACCCCCGAAGCGACCGAGCAGAAGGTCGGATGGATCCGTGGGGCCGCAGGCGACCGGTTCGACCGGATCGAGCTCGGCACCCGCATCCACCTGGCGATCGTCACCGACGACCGCCGGTCGATGTTCGAGGCGCTCGCCGGCGGCTTCGGGATGACACCCGAGCAGGCGGCGGGATCGCCCCACGCGCTGTGCGGAACCCTCGATCAGATCGCCGAGGACCTCGAGGCCCGACGCGAGCGGTTCGGCATCTCGGTGATCGGCCTCTCGGCGTCGTCGCTCGAGGACCTCGGACCGTTGATCAGCCGGCTCGCAGGAACCTGAGGGCAGCTCGACGGTCCGACCGGACCGGGCGACCGCTCAGGCGACCCGGCCGGCGCGCACGACGCTGCCGATCCGGTTGATCGGCGAGATCTTCACCACGTCACCGGTGTGGGGCGAGTGGATCATCATCCCGCCACCGATGTACATCCCGACGTGCGAGATCGGGTTGTTGAAGAACACGAGGTCACCGGGCTGCAGCTGGTCGAGCGAGATGCGCTGGGTCGCCGCGTACTGGGCGGAGGACGAGTGCGGCAGGCTCTTGCCCGCACGTGCCCACGCCCACATCATCAGTCCGGAGCAGTCGAAGCCGGTCGACGGGCTGGAGCCCGCCCACAGGTAGGGAGTGCCCAGCATGGACTGCGCAGCGGCGATCGCCGCACCCGCGCCGCTGCTCGGCGGAGCGACCGGGAACGGCGCCGGCGGGCCCGCCGGCGTGCTCGGCGAGGACCCTGGCGCCGGCGCACCGACGGTCGTGGTCGAGCGGTCGGGGCGGGTGGCGACCGGACCGCGGGTCGCTGCGGTCGACGCCGTGGTCGCCGCCCGTGCCGCAGCCGCTGCGGCGTCAGCCGCCGCCCGCTGCTGACGGGCCTGCTCCTCGGCAGCCGCCTTGGCAGCGGCGGCCTGGGCCTGGCGCTCCTGCTCGGCGTCGATCGCGGCCTTCAGGTCCGCGTTCGCTCCGGAGAGGAGCTGCTGCTGCTGGTCGACGCTGCTCTGCAGCTGGGACCGGAGCGACTTCTGCTGGGCCTGGTCGCTGGCGAGCTGGTGCGACGACGCGTCGAGGTCGGCCTTGCGGCCGTCGAGGTCGACCTGGGCGGCGCGCAGGTCGTCGGCCACCTGCTGGCGGTCGCCGTGGAGCGTCTCGAGGAGCACCTTCTCGTTGACCGCGGTGTTCGGATCGCTGACGCCGAGGCTGGACAGGTCCGTGCCGGCCCCCATGTAGGCGCTCACGATGTAGCTGCCGGCCTGCTTGCGCGCCGCGTCCATGCGGGCCTGGGCGTCGGCGACCGCGTCCCGGTTCTGGCGCACCTGGTCCTGCACCTTGCCGAGGGCGATCTGGGTGTTGAGGTACTGCTCGTCGAGCGCGGCAGCACGGTCCTGCAGCTTGGAGAGCTCCGCAGCGAGCCGCTGCACCTTCGCTCGCTGACCCTCGACGTCCTGCGCCGAGGCGCTCGACGTCATCGTCGCGGCGAAGACGAGCGCCAGGCCGGCGAGGACGGCGATGGGACGGAGGACCCGGGATCGGGACGAAGCGGGCGTCACACGTGTGGAATCCATGGCGACTGCCAGTCAACCACGTCACGGGCTCTGTTACAAACAGGTGTCGATCCGAAACATTGAGGACCCCCCACGTCACGTTGCGGGATCCCCCGGATGTCGCAGGTGGACGCCGCGTCAGAACGTGGACGTCGAGATCACCGCACAGGTGGTCCTGACCGAACGGAGCCGCCGTGGACACCTCGCCCGCACTTCGACCACCACCCATCGACCTCCCGTGGCGACGACCCGACATCGCCGGCTGGCTGTCGGCACGCCGCAACGACGGCGACACGCCCGCAGGCATCGCGAGCACGCTCATCGCCGCGGGCTGGGACGCCGACACCGCAGCGGACACCGCGCTGCACTCGCTGCGGCGCTCAGACCGCCACCGCGTCCTGTACGGCGTGCTGTGCTGGTCGATCGGTCTCGGCTCGCTCGGCCTCGCCACCGGACTGCACCAGGTGCTGTCCGCACAGCACGACCATGCAGCTCGTGCCGGCGCAGCGCTCTCCTTCACGATCGCCGTCGTGCTGCTGCCGCTCGCAGCGTTGTGCGCCTGGTCGGCGACGAGGCTCGAGCAGCGCTCGCCGCACGCGGTGTGGTCACCGACCCGGCGGATGTGGTTCGGGACGCTCGCCGCGTGCACCGCCGTGGTCGGACTCGCCCGACTCATCGCCTACGTGTACCGGATGATCGCCGCGATGACCGGTGCACGCCACGCCCCGCTCGCACCGGCGGACCAGTTCCAGGTCCTCGTGTCGCTCGCGATCTCGGTGCCGCTGCTCGTCTGGTCGTTCCTGGAGTGGCGCCGCTCCGACGTGGTGATCTCCGGCATCCATGACGGTGCGTCATGAGAGCGACACGGAGCACGACGGTCCCCACAGCCCGGACCGGTCACGCCGAGCAGGCCGCATCGCACGTTCCGGGCGATCCCTCACCACCGGTCCGGCGCGATCCGGTCATCGACCTCGTCCGGGCGGGCGCGCTGCTCGTCGTCGTCGCCTGGCACTGGGCGTTCACGACGCTGCGCTGGGACGAGGGCGGACCGCACGTCGGCAACCCGATCGGCGAGACCCCGGCCTCTGGGCGGCGACGTGGCTCCTGCAGGTGATGCCGCTGTTCTTCCTGGTCGGCGGCGCGCTGCACGCCCGGGAGCGCCGCGACGGCGCGGCGCTCGTGCGCCACCGGTTCGCCCGGCTCGTCCCGCCGGTGCTCCCGCTGCTCGGCCTCGCTGCAGGCGCCGCTGCGCTTGCGTGGCTCGTGGGTCGGACCGACCTGGTCCACGGCGTCGTGCTGATGATCACGCCGCTGTGGTTCCTCGCGGTCTACCTCGTGCTCGTCGTGCTGACGCCGCTCGCCCGACGGGTGCATCGCCGCTGCGGGCTGTGGGCGATCGCGCTCGGCGCCTCGGCGGTCGCCGTCGTCGACCGACTCACGCTCACGGGCCACCTCTCGGGGATCGCCCCGATGATCGGCGAGTACGTGCTCACGTGGGCGGTCGTGCACCAGCTCGGCTTCCACCTCGACAGCCTGCGACACGCACCCCGGACGCTGCAGCGGGCGACCTGCCTCGGCGGATTCGGCCTGCTCGCCGCTGCGGCGGCGTGGTGCGGCTATCCGGCCTCGATGGTCGGCACCCACACGGATCCGATCTCGAACATGTCCCCGCCGAACCTTATGGTCGTGTTCCTGGCCGTTGCCCAGATGGGATCGCTGGTGGTGCTCGAGCCCACGCTGCGACGGTGGTCCGACCGGCACCGGCGTCTGCTCGGCACCGCCGGGGCGTGGTCGATGACCGTGTACGTGTGGCACATGCTGGCCCTCGCGGCGTTCTGGGGACTGCTCGTCGTGCTCTCCGGCCCGGTCGACGCGACCATCGACGGGTCGTGGTGGGCGCAACGTCCGCTGTGGCTGGTGGGGCCGACGCTGTTCGCGCTGCCGCTGTTCGCGCTGAGCGGACCGCGCCGGACGCCGACCGATCAGGCACGATGACGACGATGGGAACCGGCCGCGCCACCGCTCGCCGCACCGGACGGGAACGGGTGACGCCGACCACCGCCGCGCTGCAGCGACGGATGCAGCTGGCGCTCGGCGCGCTGCGGGGCGTCACGCTGGTGTGGTCGGCGGTGGTGACCGCCGTCGACGCGTCCTCCGGGGTGCTCGACCGCTCGGCAGCCGCGGCGGCGCTCCTGGCCGTCCTCGCTGCGTGGTCGGCGGTGTGGACCGCGGCGGTCGCCGGTCGACGGCGTTGGGTCGACGGCGCGGTGGCGGTCACGCTCGACGTCGCGCTGGCCGCGGCCGTCGTCGGGGCCGACCACTGGCTCTACGCGGGCGACCACCCGCAGTCGTTCGCGTCGGCGTGGCCCCTCGTCGCCGTGGTCGCCACCGCGGTGGCCCGCGGCCCGATCACCGGACTGATCGCCGGCACGGTCGCCGGGCTCGCCAACGTCCTGGGCGCGCTCACCGTCGGGACCGGCATGGACGGCGAGTGGCTGTCCACCCTCGGCACCCTCGTCCTGCTCGCCGCGTCCGGGTGGGTGGCGGGCTGGGTGGCCGACCGGCTCCGCACCACCGCCCAGGCCGCGGCCGACGCCCAGGCCCGCGACGAGGTCGCCGCCACCCTCCACGACGGCGTGCTGCAGACCCTGTCGGTGATCCAACGTCGTTCCGACGACGCCGATCTGGTCGCCCTGGCACGCGAGCAGGACCAGGCGCTGCGCGCCTTCCTCCGCGGCGGCGCCCCGAGCGGGTCGGCCCCCTCGGCGCCGTCGGCGCCATCGACCGCACCGGCGGGTTCCGGCGACGGCGAGCTGATCGAGCGCCTGCGCAGTGAGATCGCCCGCATCGAGCGCACCCACGCGATCGCCGCGCCGCTCGTGGTCATCGACCCCGGCAGCTCGACCGGATCAGCCGCCACGGCCCTCATCGGCGCGGTGGGAGAGGCGGTGGTCAACGCGGCCAAGCACTCCGGGACCGACCGCGTCTGGGTCAGCGTGGATCGACACGGCCCGTCGGGCACGATGGTGGTCGTGCACGACGAAGGCGACGGGTTCGACCCCGCGACCACCCCCGAGGGAACCGGGATCACCACGTCGATCCGCCGACGGCTCGACGCGGTGGGCGGCGGGGCGACGGTGTCCAGCGCGGTCGGTCGCGGGACCGACGTGACGGTCTGGGCCCCGTGAGCACCGTCGCGGGTCGGGCCGTGCGGGTCGTCGTCGCGGACGACCACCAGATCTGGCGCTCGGGCATCCGGGCTGACCTCGGCAAGAGCTTCGCGGTGGTCGGCGAAGCAGAGGACGCCCCCGCCGCGATCGAGACCGCCCGCCGCGAGCGGCCCGACCTGGTGCTGTGCGACCTGAACATGCCCGGCGGCGGCGGGATGGCGGTCGTGCAGGCGCTCGCCGCCGAGCTCCCCGTCGTCGTCCTCACCGTCAGCGAATCCGAACGGGACCTGCTCGACGTCGTCGCCGCCGGGGCGGTCGGCTACCTGCTCAAGTCGACCCGCTCCGACGATCTGCGCTCCTCGCTCATGCGCGCTGCGGAGGGCGAGCCGGTGTTCTCACCGCAGCTCGCCGCGCTGCTCATCGGCGAGTACCGCCGTCTGGCCACCACCGGCGGCGACGGATCGCTGCCGCTGAGCGAACGCGAGCGCGAGGTGCTCGCGCACGTGGCCCGAGGCGAGTCGTACCGGACCGTCGGCGAGGCGCTGTTCATCTCGCCCAAGACCGTCGAGAACCACGTGCGCAACACGATGGCCAAGCTGCACCTGTCGCGACGCCACGATCTGATCC
>JAFDWA010000114.1 GCA_018268735.1 Actinomycetota bacterium
TCGGGGAGGTCCTCGATCGGGACCGCGCCACGCATCGCGCTGCGGGGGTCATCCACCCATTCGTTGGCAGGGTTCGATCCGTCGAGGATCGCGACGCGCTGGCTGTAGAACAGCATCGTCACCGGATCCTCGTCGACCGCCCGGTCGAAGGCCGCCTCCGCCTCGGGTGACAACCGCGGTGCGGGCGACGGATCGGCGTACCAGACCTCGCCGTCGCGGTCTGCTGCGATGACGTTGACCCATGGGAGGCCCTGGTGGGTGTGAACCGCGTCGCGCAGCCCCTCGACGCCGGTGGCGGCATCCATCGCGAGGTACTGAGCGAGGAACCGGTCGTTGCCGTGGTTGACGTCGGCGAGCGAGAACGCGAGCGCCTCGCTCCAGCCGAGCAGCGGCACGTCGAGCATCGGCCCGTAGTGCGACGACCACATGGTCCGTTCGAGGTGCTCGACCGAACCGTCAGAGCTGCGGACTGCGATGGCAGCCGTGTGCGAGGTCATCGTGCGCACGTCGTCGCCGTAGCGGTAGCGGGTGGGGTCCGACGGGTCGAGGGTCAGCGAGTAGAAGTTGAACCGCTGGCCGCGGGAGAACGTGTGGGTCCACGCGACGTCGCGGTTGAAGCCGATCTGCACGCCGGGAGCGCCGACGAGGCACACGCCGTACACGTCGAGCTCGCCGGGAACGGTGAGGTGGCACTCCCAGAAGCGGCCGTCGCCGTACCAAGGGAAGTGCGGGTTCGCGACGACTGCACCTCGGCCTCCGTCGACGACGTCGCCGCCGAGCGCCCAGCCGTTCGAGCCGGGACCGTCGTCCGGCACGAGCGGGCGTTCCGGATGGGCGACCGGCGGCGCGCCCGGCGGTTGCGCGGCGCCGACGAACTCCGCTGCGTTGCGACCGGATGCCATGAGCGCCATGTCGGCGTAGAGGCGGAACATGTCGAGCGGGTCGACCGGTCGGATCCACTCGGCGTCGCGGCACCAGTCCGGCAGTCCGTCGGTGCCGTGCTCGTCGAGCCAGCGGTTGATGCCGGCCGCGTACGCCTCGACGACCGCGACGACGTGGTCCGGCTGGGTGTCGAGCATCCGCTGCGCCCACGGGGTGATGCCCATCGCGAGGTAGCCGAAGTCGGAGTTCACGTGACGGTCGTTGTCGCCCCTCCCGAAGTGCAACGCCCTCTCGCTCCGGGTCTTGAGGAGCTGGTCCGCGATCGTCGGCAGGTGGTCCCCGGCGATCGCGTAGGCCTGACCGAAGACGACATCGGGAAGGGTCGCCCCTCTGACGTGTGCGACGCCGTGGGTGGTGCGGCGGATCTCCGCCTCGTAGCGATCGGATCCGATGTCCGTGGACGGCGCTTCAGACATCCTCTGACGGTAGCGCCGGTGCTCAGCGGAGCAGGACGGCAGCGATGCGCCGGTAGCGCCGGTCGGTGTCTCCGCAGATGCGACCGACCCAGCGCATGACCTCGGCGGCGTCGATCGCGGCACCCGCCTCGACCATTGCACCGACGTCGACCCAGTCCCTCGGTCGATCGAACACGACCTTGCAGATGGTGAGATGCGTCGCGGACAGGACCCGGATCGTCGTGTCGGCGAACGGGACGTCGACGGCACCGCGGTCCGAAGCGGCGTGGAATGCGTCGTACGCGAAGAACAGGTCGATCGGTGTGTCGTCCCACATGATCCGCACCTGGCCGTCGCCTGCCACGGCATCCACCGCGCCCGTGACGTCGGCACCGATCGTGGCGAGCGGGTCGAGCACCTCCGGTGCGGACGTCGCGTCGACGAACACGTTGCAGTCGATGTCGCGGGTGGCGCGTGGCTCCGCGTGGTAGGCGAGCGCCAGCGCGCCGCCGAACGCGTGAGGGACAGCGGCGAGGGCGTTGTGAACTGCCACGATTCGCTCGGGCAGCGTCGGCCGCTTCACGTCCGACGTTCAGTCGAATCGAGGCGAGGGAACGACGGGTGACGTTCGGGTGCCCGCCGTCGTGGGACGGCGTCCGCGAGCAGGAGGACGTCGACGAGTGCGCGGGCGTGGTCGGCGGGCGTCGCGAGCAGCGGGAGGTCCGGTGTCCGCTCCGACAGCGCCACCACCAGCGATTCGCCCGTGCCGGCGACGATGCGCCGCAGCGTGGCGACAGATGGATCGCGGAGCCCGCGCTCGTAGGCGGAGATGACGGGTTGGCTGGTACCGACGCGCTCCGCGAGCTGCTTCTGCGTCAAGCCGTTGCGCCTGCGCGCTGTTCGGAGGATCGTCGCCGGCGTCATGTGAGCATCCTACCGTCGTATATCTGATCGTCTATGCCCGCTCGTCGTGCCGACGTCCGCAGGAATCCAGCACCATCTGTCCTGGAGCAGCAGGTCGTCGATCAACGCTCGTCGAGGAGGCCCTCTTCCCGCAGCCACGCCTCGACACGTGCCATGCCGTCGTCGAGGTCGACCCGGGGCCACCAACCGAGGAGGCGGTGCGCCTTGTCGTTGGACACGCCGCGGGTCTTCGCCAGCATGAGCATCACGCCGCGTCCGAGCTCGGTGTGACGTCCTCGTGCCACAGCGATCAGACGAGCGGCCTCGGCGGCAGCGACGGCCACCGGGGTCGGAGCAGATCTGGGCGGATCGGTTCGGCCCAGCATCCGCGACAGGTGGCCGAAGTACTCGAGGGTGCTGACCGGTGACTCGCCGCCGAGGTGGATGATCTGACCCGACGCCTCCGGCCGGGCTGCTGCGGCGACGATGCCGTCGACGAGGTCGTCGATGTAGACCGGCGTGAACAGCCCCCGACCGCGCGCCGGGAGCAACATGCGGTTGGAGCGCAGCGCTGCGAGCGGTTCGAGCACCCACGGCCGGCAGCCCGGCCCGTACACGTCCGCCGGCCGGATCACCGTGCAGTCCTGCTCGCCCGCAGCGTGCGCTGCGAGCACCAGGTGCTCCGCCGCGATCTTGGTGTCGGTGTAGGGGTTGCCGGTCGGCATCAGGGGCCAGCGCTCGTCGAGCTCCCGACCGGGGAGCACGGTCGCAGCTGCATCGGGATGCGCATGGGCGAAGCGGACGACTCCCATCGTCGAGATCTGCACGAAGCGGTCGGCGCCGGCGCTGGACGCGGCATCGAGCACGCGTTGGGTCCCGACGACGTTGACCCGCCACGCTCGCTGCTGCTCGACGTTGTTGGACACGAGCGCCGCGGTGTGGACGACGACCTCGGCACCGGCGATCGCCCGCCGCCACGAGCTCGGCTCGTCGATGTCGCCGGCGACGACGCCACCTCGGGGGTCGGCGACCAGGTCCACGCCGCGCACCTCGACGCCGAGGCTCCGGTAGCGCTGCGCCACAGCACGTCCCATGAACCCGTTGGCGCCGGTGATGAACACCGACGAAGGTTGCCGGTCTCTCGACCCTGCCCCTCTCGACGCTGCTCCTGTCGGCTCAGACATCGTCGTGCTCAGTAGGTGCGAGCGGATCGGAACTGGTCATAGCCGATCGGATCCGCGTTCAGGTCCGGGTCCACCTTCACGTGGATCACCGCGGGCGAACCCGCGGCGCGGGCCCGTTCGACTGCCGGTTCGAGCTGGTCCATTCCGTCGACGTACTCGCCGTGGCAGCCGAGTGCACGGGCGAGATCGTCGTAGCGGACGTCGACGGACAGGTCGGTGCCGTGCGCCTCGTCCTCGGCGACCCCCTGATAGCGGTGAGCGGTCCGCTCCATGCCCCAGCCGCCGTCATCAGCGACGACGCAGATCACCGCTGCGCCCACCCGACGGGCGGTCTCGAGCTCCATGGCGTTGAAGCCGAACGCTCCGTCGCCGGAGATCAGGTACACGCAACGCTGCGGTGCGGCGAGCTTCGCCCCGATGGCGAACGGGAGCCCGGTCCCCAGGTAGCCCATCTTCACCGAGTAGAGGAACGAGTCCGGGACGTACACCGGGTTGAGCGCGACGGTCCACAGCGTCGTGTTGCCGCCGTCTGCGACGACGACCGCGTCGCGTGGGAACAGCTCGCGCAGGCCCATCACCAGCTGCCCCGGGTTCACGCCGATCGACGGCTCCGCCAGCACGTGCGGCGTGGCGGCTGCGACGGCCTGCTCGTGGATGGCGGCGTAGCGATCAGCGTCGGCCAGCACTGTGCGTTGCGGACAGCGCTCCCGGACTGCTCGCAGCAGCGCGCCCAGAGCTCCGAGCGCGTCGGCGACCACCTGGATGTCGACGGGTCGGTTCAAACCGATCGACATCGGATCTGCGTCGATCTGGATGGTCTGCTGGACCTCCGGGTCACCCCATGCGGGGGGCACGCCCCAGCCGTCGTACTCGCCGAGGCGGGCACCCACCACGACGACGACATCCGCGTCGTTGCGCACCGCCCGCAGGGTGTCGCCATCCGCGATCGGGAAGTACCGCGGGTGGTCCTCGGGGACCGCTCCCCGTGCGCCGAGCGTGGTGCTCATGGCGGCAGCGAGGTGGTCGCCCAACTCCACGAACGCGCTCGACGCCTCCGCCCAGAGCACGCCCTTCCCGGCGAACAGGAACGGACGTTGGGCACCGGCGAGCAGATCTGCTGCGGCGGCGATCCGGTCCGGGTCACCCGCGCCGAGGTCGAGGGTCCGGTGGCGCGCCGCCGGTGTGAGCGCGAACGCCGCCGGGTCCACGGTCTCGTTGAGCAGCTCGTCGGGGATCGCCAGGAACGACGGTCCGGGACGTCCAACGGTCGCGGCGCGGAACGCGGCGCGCACCATGTCCGGAACCCGGTCCGCCCGGGAGATCAACCCCGAGTACTTGGTGATCGGGCGCGCCATGTCGACGAGGTCCGTCGCCTGCCATGCCCCGCCACGATCGGGCGAGTTCACCGCGGCCCGGCGGGTGCACGCGATCGCGACCACCGGATGCCCCTCGCCGTACGCGCTGGTGAGCCCGGCGAGCATGTTGGCCCCGCCCGGACCCGGGTTGCCGATCACGACCGCCGGTCGGTGCGCGAGTCGCGTGTATGCCTCGGCGATGTGGGCGGCAGCCTCCTCGTGGCGGGTGTTCACGTAGCGGATGCCGTAGGCGCTGGTGTGGCGGACCATCGGGATGTGCGCGCCGTCGAGGATCCCGCACATGAAGTCCACGCCTTCGAGCTGGAGGCACTGCACCAGGAGCTCGCCGACCGTCGTGGTCGACGTCGGATCTGTGACGGAAGAAGGGGTCGGTCCCGTGGTCATGGTCGCAACATACGGTGCGCGGGCGTGCTGGTGACGGGCCTCGACGTGCCTGGGTGCCGCCCGCCGTCATCGGTGGGTCGTCATTGTCGGCTCGTCGCGGTCACGAGCAGGTACTCCCACTCCATGAGCGTGCGATCGGATCCGCGATCGTGGCGTCGTGCGAGGTCCTCGAGCGCGGCGTCGAGCGCGGCGACGCGCTCGGGTTCGGTGATCGACGCGTAGACGGCGACTGTCGGTCCGTACATCGTCGCGAACGACTCACGGAACGACGTCGGATCGGGGAACTCGACGGTCACGGTCTGCCGGCGTGCATGCAGGTCGGTGACATGGTCGCCGAACAGGGTGCGAACGTAGGTCTCGTCGCCCCACCGGGTCGGCGGCTCGGCGCCCGGCGCCGGGGTCGGAGCGAACGGCCGCAGAGTGCCGAGCATCTCGCCGATGAAGCCGTCGGCGGTCCAGCTGATGAGCCCGATGGTGCCTCCAGGTCGGCAGACCCGGACGAGCTCGTCAGCGGCCAGCTGGTGATGTGGTGCGAACATCACTCCGACGCAGGACATGACGACGTCGAAGCTCCCGTCGTCGAACGGCATCGACTCGGCATCGGCCTCACGCCATTCGACGCCGATGCCGGCATCCTGCGCTGCACGGCGGCCGGCGTCCACGAGCGCAGGGGTGAGGTCCGCTCCGATGACGTCGGCACCGCAGCACGCGGCGGGGATCGTGGCGTTGCCCGACCCGCAGGCGACGTCGAGGACGTGCTGTCCGGGCGCGACACCGCAGGCATCGACGAGCGTCGCCCCGAGGTCGGGGATCGCTGCTCGGGCGAGGGTGGGGTAGTCGCCGAGTGCCCACATCGCCCGGTGCTTCG
>JAFDWA010000115.1 GCA_018268735.1 Actinomycetota bacterium
GCCATCGGCCAGGGCGACGTGCTCGTCACGCCGCTGCAGCTGGCCGACGGGTACGCGACGCTCGCCAACGGCGGGACCAGGTACCGGCCCCAGATCGTCTCGAAGGTGACCCGCGTCAAGGATCCGACGTCACCTCCGGGCCAGGAGGGGAACTACGACGTCATCGACGCAGTGTCGCCGGAGGAGCTCGGTCGGATCGAGATGACCCCACAGCAGTACGGACAGATCTCCAGCGGTCTCATCGGCGTCACGCAGAACGGCCGTGGCACCGCGTACGCGTCATGGCACGCGAGCCCGACGGCCTGGCCGATGGCAGGCAAGACGGGAACCGCACAGGTCCGCGGCAAGGCCGACACCTCGCTGTTCGCCGGATGGGGGCCGGCAGCATCCGGCGCGGTGCCCCAGTACGCGATCGCCGTGGTGATCCCGGAGGCCGGATTCGGCGGCGACGTCGCGGCCCCGCTCGCGTTCCGGATCCTGCAGCCCGCGAGCAACGGCCAGCTCACGCCGGCGTGCACGGTCGCGGACAAGGCGCGCTGCGACCAGGCAGCGCAGGCCGCCGACCAGGCGAGCCTCGCGGACGTCGGCTCCGGGGGCCCCGGATGACGATGGGGATGACCTCCAGCCGCGGACGCGAGTCGGGAAGGTTCCGCGCACGCGACCTGTCGGCGCCGTGGCGCCACGTCGACGTGACCCTCCTCGTCGTCGTCGGCGTCATCGTCGTCCTCGGCTCGGCGATGGTGTACTCGGCGACGAGGAAGATGGCCGACCCGTCGGGCTTCGTCGTTCGCCAGGGCTTGTTCGTGGTGCTCGGCATCGGGCTGATGTGCCTCGTGTCGCTGATCGACTACCGCCGGATCGCCGACTGGTGGCAGATCCTCTACGCGCTGTCGATCGCGCTGCTCCTCGGTGTCATGACCCCGCTCGGCGCCGTGGTGAACGGATCGAGGGGCTGGTACCGGTTCGGGCCGTTCTCGATGCAGCCGGCCGAGTTCGCGAAGCTCGCGGCGATCATCTCCGTCGCGACGTACCTGGGGTCGAGCGACCGGGTCGATCTGCGTCGCCTGGCCGTCGCGCTGGGACTGCTCGGGGTCCCGGCGGCGATGGTCCTGGTCCAGCCCGACCTGGGATCGGCGCTCGTCTTCATCGTGATCGCCCTCGGGATGCTGGTCGTTGCAGGGGTCCGGATGCGCCACCTCGTCGTGCTGGTGGCGCTCGGGGCGGTGGCGGTGTTCGCGATCCTCACCTCGGGGACCCTCGACCAGTACCAGAAGGACCGGCTCACGTCCTTCGTCACGCCGAACGGCCAGTCCTACAACGTCGACCAGGCCCAGAAGGCGATCGGCTCGGGGGGCCTCACCGGCTACGGCTACATGAACGGACCCCAGACCCGCGGCGGCTACGTCCCCGAGCAGGAGACGGACTTCATCTTCACCGTGGCGGGAGAGGAGCTCGGCTTCGTCGGCGCCGGGGGACTCGTGGTCCTCCTGGGGGTCCTGGTCTGGCGCATCTGGCGCAACGCCCAGCTCGCAGCCGATGCGTTGGGGACGTTGATCTGCGTCGGGATCATGTCGATGTTCCTGTTCCACATCTTCGAGAACATCGGCATGACCCTCGGGATCATGCCCGTCACGGGCATCCCGCTGCCGTTCGTGTCCTACGGCGGCTCGTCGCTGATGACGTCGTTCACCGCCGTCGGGCTGGTCCAGTCGGTCCACATGCACCGCTACACCTGAGCCCGGGCGCCCGCAACATCGGTTCTGTCGGCCGTTGACTGCGCCAGTACACTTGGCGCACCATGTCCGCCCACCAGGATGTCGCCCACGACTTGCGCGTCGGTTCGGACGGCTCCGTGTGGGATCGCCTGGAGCCGTTGCTGCACCGGGTGCAGAAGCCGGCCCGCTACATCGGCTGCGAGGACGGACCGGCCGAGCCCGACTGGTCCGGGACCGGTCCGACCGGCCAGACGGTGTCGTGGCTGCTCACCTATCCGGACACCTACGAGATCGGCCTGCCCAACCAGGGCCTGCAGATCCTCTTCGAGATCCTGAACGAACGTCCCGACGCAGTCGCCGAGCGCTCCTACGCACCCTGGATCGACCTCGAGGCGGAGATGCGCGGCGCCGGGGTGCCGTTGTTCAGCGTCGACACGCATCGTCCGGCGGGCGAGTTCGACGTGGTGGCGTTCAACCTGTCGGCGGAGCTCAACTACACGAACCTCCTGAACCTCATCGACCTCGCGGGGATGCCGGTCCGATCGGCGGATCGTCGCCCGCGGCATCCCCTGGTGGCGGTCGGAGGCCACTGCACCTTCAACCCCGAGCCCATCGCCGACTTCGTGGACCTCGTGGTCCTCGGCGACGGCGAGGAGGTCGTCTCGGAGATCACCGCCATCGTCTCGGAGTGGAAGGTCTCCGGTCGGCTGGACCGCGAAGCGGTGCTGCGGGAGCTCTGCGGCGTCGCCGGCGTGTACGTCCCAGCAGCCTACGAGGCGGTCTACGACGGTCCGGATCTCGTCGCGGTCGAGCCACGCTGGCGGGAGGCTCCGGAGGTCGTGGAGAAGCGCACGATCGCCGACCTCGCCGACTGGCCCTATCCGCGTCGTCAGATCGTGCCGCTGACCGAGGTCGTGCACGACCGGCTGAACGTCGAGGTGTTCCGCGGCTGCACGCGGAGCTGCCGCTTCTGCCAGGCGGGGATGGTGACGCGACCCGTCCGGGAGCGTCCGGCGGAACAGGTCCGCTCGATGGTCGCGGACGGCCTCCGCCGCACCGGCTACGACGAGGTCGCGCTCACGTCGCTGTCCACCGCGGACTTCTCCGGCATCGCGGAGGTCGTCGGTGGGATCGTCGACGACGACGCGTGCGGTCGAGTCTCGGTGTCGCTGCCGTCGCTGCGCGTGGACGCGTTCGGCGTCGACATCGCATCGCAGCTGCAACAGGGCCGGCGGACCGGGTTGACGTTCGCTCCGGAGGCGGGGAGCTGGCGGCTGCGGCAGGTCATCAACAAGTTGATCCGCGAGCAGGACCTGTACAGCGCGGTCGAGTCGGCGTACTCCCAGGGATGGCGTCGGATGAAGCTGTACTTCCTCACGGGGCTGCCGACGGAGACCGACGAGGACACCCTCGGCATCGCCGAATTGGCCGCGAACTGCGTCGAGGTCGGCAAGCAGTTCCACAAGAGCCCGTCGGTGACGGTCTCGGTCGGTGGGTTCGTCCCGAAGGCGCACACGCCGTTCCAGTGGTTCGGCCAGAACACCGTCGTGGAGCTGCAGCGGAAGATCCACCTCCTCCGTGACGAGGTGCGTCGCAACCGTGGCGTGCAGATGAAGTGGCACGACCCCCGCGCGACCCTGATCGAGGGCATCAACAGCCGTGGTGATCGGCGCCTCGGTGACGTGATCGAGTCCGTGTGGCGTCGTGGAGGGACCTTCCAGGAGTGGTCGGAGTGCTTTCGGCTCGACCTCTGGGAGGAGGAGATGGCAGCCCATGGGCTGTCGATCGAGTGGTACGCCTACCGCCACCGGGGCGAGGACGAGGTGCTCCCGTGGGATCACCTGTCGTGCGGTCTCCACAAGGACTTCCTCTGGCAGGACTGGCGTGACGCACTCGACGAGGTGGGCCTGCCGGACTGCCGATGGACGCCGTGCTACGACTGCGGTGCGTGCACCGGCTACGGGATCGAACACGTGGTCGCCTCCGCGACGCCCCCGGCCGGCGGCAGCCAGGGAACCGGCCAGGATCTCACCGTCGGAGGGTCCGTCCCCGTGGATCTGCTGCCGCGTGCGGCGGTGGTCGGCTGATGCGGGTGCGGATCAGGTACTCGAAGCTCGGCAAGGTCCGCTTCCTGTCGCATCGGGATCTGGCACGCGTGCTGGAGCGGGCAGTCAGGAAGGCGGGTCTTCCCGTCGCCTACAGCCAGGGGTTCTCACCCAGGGCGAAGCTGCACTTCGGTCTCGCGCTGTCGACCGGCTACGAGTCGCTCGCCGAGTACGTGGACGTCGACCTGGCCGACGTCGATGGCGGTTCCGACGGCGTCACCCACATGGCGGTGGGGCCGACAGGTGCCGACATCGCTGCGTTGCTGCAGCCGAGCCTTCCGACGGGAATCATGGCGACGGCGTCGACAGAGATCGCGCCCGGCGTCCCGGAGCTGCAGGATGCCGTGACCTCCAGCACATGGGAGGTCCTGCTGCCGGTCGACGCAGCGGCGGTGGCCGCGACTGCAGCAGCGCTGCTCGCGGAGGACGAGATCCCCGTCGATCTCCTCCGCAAGGGGAAGCAGGTTCGCGAGGACCTTCGTCCCCTGCTGCTGTCGTTGGAGGTGCGAGGGGCACCCGACGGCACCCTGCTCACCTTCGAGTTGGGCACCAAACCTCGCAGCGTCCGACCCGCCGAGCTGCTCGCCGCAATGCGGTTGACCGAGCAGCCGACCGGCGTCGTACGGACGCACCAATGGATCCAGAGCGACGGCGAACGTCACGAGCCCATCGAGCTCGTCGCGCCGTCCCCGCACGCATCGGTGCGTGCGTCATGAAGGGAACGTCCCATGTCGGACACCGAATCGAACCCACCAGGGGGAGCAGCCGCGACCCCGTCGCCCTCGCCCGCTCCGCCACCCGCGTCCCGACCGCCGGTCGTTCGGCCGCCGTCGTCTGCTCCGGGCGACCCGCGACCGCCGACGGCTGAGGACGCTCCGGCGAAGCCGAAGATCGGCGACACCCGACCAGCGCCGCCGATGCCCCCCACGGGGACTCGGTCGGCGGCCGTCGATCGAGCGCCTGACCGGGCTGGTGGGCAGGGCGGTGCTCCCGATCAGCCGGGCGGGGGTCAGTCACGCAGCAGCCGTCGTCGCCGACGCCGCCGCGGTGGTGGTGGTGGTGGCCAGGGTCAGTCCAGCCAGCAGGGTCAGTCCAGCCAGCAGGGTCAGTCCAGCCAGCAGGGCCAGTCGAACAAGCAGGGTCAGTCCAGCCAGCAGGGCAAGCCCGGTGGGGGCGGTGCCCAGGCCAGCCGGAGCGGTGCGAAGGGCCGTTCCGGGGCCGCGCCCACACCGGTCGAAGCCGTGCTGGTCGACGAGGATCCCGTGGAGATCGACGAGGAGATCCTCGAGCGCCGACGTGGTCGCAAGCGCAAGGGTCGGGCGATCGGCCGATACCAGATGAACGTGCACGTCTCGTCCGACGCGACGCACATCGCTGTCCTCGAGGGTCGGTCGCTCGTCGAGCACTTCGTCAGCCGCCCTTCCGATGACGTGTCGCAGATCCACGGCAACATCTACGTGGGTCGGGTCGAGAACGTGCTGCCGGGCATGGAGGCGGCGTTCATCGACATCGCAACGCCGAAGAACGCCGTGCTGTACCGCAGCGACGTCCAATACGACCGCGACGACGTGGAGTCCTCGAGTGGGGACGCTCCCAGGATCGAGGACGTGCTGAAGGCGCGTCAGCTCATCACCTGCCAGGTCACGAAGAACCCCATCGCACACAAGGGGGCGCGGCTCACACAGGAGGTCTCCCTCCCCGGGCGTTTCGTCGTGCTGGTGCCCAACTCGCGCACCTACGGGATCTCGAAGCGGTTGCCGGACGACGAGCGGAAGCGCCTCCGGCAGATCCTCGACCGCGTGCGTCCAGCGGACCACGGCCTGATCGTCCGGACCGCCGCGGAGAACGTCACGGCCGACGAGATCGAGCGCGACGTGGCGCGGCTGGTCGGGCAGTGGGAGCAGATCGCGGAGCTGGCCGCATCGCAGCAACGCCCTGGACTCATCTACCGCGAGCCGGAGATGGCGGTGCGCATCATCCGCGAGGAGTTCAACTCCGAGTACCGCAGCGTGCTCATCGACGACCGTGCCCTCTACGAGGACATGCGGGACTACGTCGCGGCGGTGGCGCCGGCCCTCGTGGACCGGATCCAGTTCTACGACGAGTCAGCAGAGTCGCTGCCGATGTTCGAGCGCTTCCACGTCACCGAACAGCTCGTGAAGGCGCTGGATCGGAAGGTCTGGCTCCCGTCCGGTGGTTCGCTGATCATCGAGCA
>JAFDWA010000116.1 GCA_018268735.1 Actinomycetota bacterium
CGCCGTCGTCGAGGGTGACGTGGATGTCGACCATCGGGAAGCCCGCAAGGATGCCGGTCGTCATCGCCTCCGCGATGCCGTGGCCCACCGAGGGGATGTACTCCTTGGGGACGCGTCCGCCGGTGATCTTGTCGGTGAACTCGAAGCCACCGCCAGGTCCCGACGGGGTCAGGCTCAGCACGATCTTGGCGTACTGACCTGTGCCGCCCGTCTGCTTCTTGTGCAGGTAGGTGTAGCCCTCGACCGGTGCGGTGATCGTCTCGCGGTAGGCGACCTGCGGCTTGCCGACGTTCGCCTCGACCTTGAACTCCCGCATCATCCGATCGACGAGCACCTCGAGGTGCAGCTCCCCCATCCCTCCGATGATGGTCTGGGCCGTCTCCTCGTCGGTGTGGACCTGGAACGTCGGATCCTCCTCGGAGAGCGCGAAGAGCGCCTTGCCCATCTTGTCCTGGTCGGCCTTCGTCTTGGGCTCGACCGCGACGTGGATGACGGGTTCGGGGAACTCGAGGGACTCCAGGACGATGATGTCGTTGGGGTCCGACAGGGTGTCGCCCGTGCGGGTGTTCTTGATGCCGATGCCGGCGACGATGTCACCTGCGTACACCGCCTCCTGCTCGATCTGGTCGTTGGCGTGCATCTCGAGCAGCCGGCCGATGCGCTCCTTGGAGCCCGAGCGGGTGTTGTAGACGGTGCCGCCCTTCTCGAGCTTGCCGGAGTACACACGGAAGTACGTCAGCTTGCCCACGTGCGGCGCGGTCATGATCTTGAACGCGAGCGCCGAGAACGGCTCGTTCGAGTCCGGCTTGCGCTCGACGGGCTCACCCTTGCGGTTCTCACCTGTCACCGGCGGCAGGTCGAGCGGCGACGGCATGTACCAGCACACGGCGTCGAGCAGCGGCTGGACGCCCTTGTTCTTGAACGCCGTGCCGTTGAGGACCGGGACGACGCCGTGGTTGATCGTCGCGTCCCGCAACGCCGCACGGAGCAGCTCGGGTGACAGGTCCTCTCCCTCGAGGAACTTCTCCATGATCTCGTCGTTCGACTCGGACAGGACGTCGATGAGCTGCTCTCGGTACTCGTTCGCCTGATCCACGAGGTCGTCGGGGATGTCGACGACCTCCCAAGCGGCACCGAGCTCCTCGCCGCTCCAGATCCATGCCTTCATCGTGATCAGGTCGACGATGCCGCGGTAGTTCGCCTCCGAGCCGATCGGGAGCTGGATGACCGCCACGTTGGCATCGAGGCGGTCCTTGATCGACTCGAGCGCTGCGAAGAAGTCGGCCCCCATGCGGTCCATCTTGTTGACGAAGCACATGCGCGGGACGTGGTACTTGTTGGCCTGACGCCACACCGTCTCGGTCTGCGGCTCCACGCCGGCGACGCCGTCGAACACCGCAACCGCGCCGTCGAGGACGCGGAGTGACCGCTCGACCTCGACGGTGAAGTCGACGTGACCGGGAGTGTCGATGATCTGGATCCGGTGATCGACGCCGTGCACCGTGTCGGTCCAGTGGGTCGTCGTCGCAGCAGAGGTGATCGTGATGCCACGCTCCTGCTCCTGAGCCATCCAGTCCATGGTGGCGGCACCCTCGTGGACCTCACCGATCTTGTAGGTCTTGCCGGTGTAGAAGAGGATCCGCTCGGTCGTGGTGGTCTTGCCCGCGTCGATGTGGGCCATGATGCCGATGTTGCGGGTGCGGTCGAGGGGGAACTGCGCCATCGTCTGTCTCAGTCTCGGGGTTCGGGGGTGGTGGGAGCGTGGGAGTCGGCGACACCGGATCCGGTGGACGACGACATCGGAAGCAGGTGCTTCAGAAGCGGTAGTGGGCGAATGCCCGGTTGGACTCGGCCATCTTGTGCAGGTCTTCCTTCCGCTTGACGGCTGCACCGACGCCGTTGCTCGCGTCGAGCAGCTCGTTCGCGAGCCGCTCGGCCATCGAGCGCTCGCGCCGCTGGCGGGCGTAGCCGACCACCCAGCGGATCGCCAGGGTGTTCGCACGGGTCGGCTTGACCTCGACGGGCACCTGGTAGGTCGCACCGCCGACGCGTCGGCTCTTGACCTCGAGCTGCGGACGGACGTTGTCGATCGCGCGCTTCAACGTGACGACGGGATCGGTGCCGGTCTTCTCCTCGATCGTCGACAGCGCCTCGTACACGATGCGCTCGGCGGTGGAGCGCTTGCCCCGCTGCAGGATCTTGTTGACGATCTGCGTGACGAGCACCGACCGGTAGATCGGGTCGGGCTGGAGCTGGCGGCGGGGGGCGGGACCCTTGCGGGGCATGTCAGGACTCCTTCTTGGCGCCGTAGCGCGAACGTGCCTGCTTGCGGTCACGGACGCCGGAGGTGTCGAGCGTCCCCCGGATGATCTTGTAGCGGACACCGGGGAGGTCCTTCACACGGCCGCCACGGACGAGCACCATCGAGTGCTCCTGGAGGTTGTGGCCCACACCGGGGATGTACGCGGTGACCTCGATGCCGCTCGACAGGCGCACCCTGGCGACCTTGCGCAGCGCCGAGTTCGGCTTCTTCGGCGTCGAGGTGAACACGCGCGTGCAGACCCCACGACGCTGCGGCGCGCCCTTCAGCGCCGGCGTGGACTCCTTGCGGCGCTTGTTCTGACGGCCCTTGCGGACCAGCTGCTCGATCGTGGGCACGGTCAACCTCTGTTGGTTCTCGTCTGGACGGACTGCTCTGACGTGTTCGGCAACCGGGGCACTGGGACCCATCCGTCCAGCAGGGCGGACCCGGTGGCCGTTCTCCGTGGCTGGAGCCGCAAGGAGAACTGCGCGCGGCACGTTCGGCGCCGCTGGCCGGCGGGTCATCGTATGGCGAGCCGACCGAGGGCCGCAACCCACCTCCGGTCCCTTGTCCGAGGAGAAGAGGGTCACGCGCGACAGCAGGGGGTCACGCTCCAGGTCGGGCGTCCCATGTCAGGCGTCGGTCAGCCGGCGACTGACGCCACTCGGCCTCCGTCTCGGCCACGCTGAGTCGGATCGGATGGCCGAGCACCACACGTGCAGCGTCGTCGAGGAAGAACTGGTGCAGCGACCGCACCCCCTCCCGGTACGGCACCACCGGCCCGACTGCGGTGTGCGGCGGCACGCCGCCCGGGTAGCGAGCTTCGACCGCCCGAAGCATGTGCACCGTGTCGCGAGCGCTGGTGGCCCAGTCGTGCTGGAAGACCACGTCGGCTCGCACGAGGACGACAGCGAAGGCAACCGCGACGACAGCCACAGCGCGGCGCCGCCCGAACAGCGTCAGTCCGATCCCCACCCAGGCCGCGGCTGCCCCGACCGAGGACACGACGAAGTTGCGGTCAGCCATGCCCCGGACGCCAGTCGGGAACTTGAGGACGAAGGCCGCCATGCCCAGGACGATCACGGCCATGCCCACGACGACGAGCCAAGGACCGTCGCCGGGGCGACGATCGCCTCGGGCGAAGCGGGCCATGCCCACGACGGTGCCGATCCCGGCGACCACGAAGAGCACCAACGCGGCGGCAGGCACGTCGGTGAGCCCGTTGCCGAAGTGCGCCGACACGATCGGCGCGGGCGTGCCGTGGTCGGCCGTCGCAGGGTTGTACACGGGGTGGATCATCATCAGCCCGCCGGTGACGAACAGGCAGGCGGTCGAGATCACCGCATCACGCCGGGTCCCGCGACCTCGCAGCAGGTGAACGGCCCACACGGCCGCCAGCCCAGGAGCCAGCATGACCTCGAGGCAGAGCGCACCAGCGCACACGACCAAGGTCCCATGCACGAGGTGGTCATGATCCATGATGAGGATCCCGACGAGCAGCAGGACCAGTCCGAACGTCATCGCAGCCGTGTTCGGAAACGCTCGCAGGGACGTGTGATCGGGCAGGAGGACCCACAGCATCGCCACGGCCAGGGCGACGCGCTCGTCGACGAACCGTCGGCCCACAGCGAAGAGCATCACCGCGGCGAGCGCACCCAGCCCCGACAGGAACCACCACCACCAACCCGGATGGTCCCGGAGGATCCCGTAGTCGAGAGTCTCCACCGCCCACGCCCCGGGGCGGCTGGCGAACCGACTCGCCTCCGCCGCACGCCAGAACCCGACGGTGTCGAGACGGGCCAGGTTGCGCCAGTCATCGAGATAGAAGCCGGGTCCCTGCAGCAGATAGGGCAATGCAACCAGGTACGAGACGACGACGAGCACAGCGGCCGACAGTCCCGACGCCCGGCCCCACGGGCCCGCAACGCATGCAGCCGGATCGCCGGTGTGGCCGTCACCGTCACCGGCGCGGCGTGGGTCCAGCGCCGACGTCACGCCGCGGCCGTGGTCGCCGACCTGCTCCCGCTCCGGGTCAGTTGCCTCCGGTCTGCTCTGGGAACTCGATGACGTTGTCCGCTCCGTCGGCGAGCTCGGCAGCAGTCGGCTCGCCCAGGTTCGCCAGCCACTGGGCGATGCCGGCGTTGTCGGCGCTGTGGTCGGTCGCGAGGAACTCCGGCACCTCGTAGTCCGGCGCGTACGTCTGGATCTCCTGGTAGCGCGTCATGCCGGTCCCTGCCGGGATCAGCTTGCCGATGATGATGTTCTCCTTCAGCCCCAACAGACCGTCGGAGCGCGACTCGATCGCCGCTTCGGTGAGGACCCGCGTCGTCTCCTGGAAGGATGCGGCTGACAACCACGAGTCGGTCGCGAGCGACGCCTTGGTGATGCCCATCAGCTCGGGGCGACCCTCGGCCGGCTTGCGCCCCTCGGTGACCAGCTGGCGGTTCGTGTCGGCGAACACCCGCTGATCGACTCGCTCACCCGGCAGGAAGTCGGACTCGCCGGGCTCCTGGATGGCGACCCGGCGGGTCATCTGCCGGACGATCAGCTCGATGTGCTTGTCGTGGATCGACACGCCCTGGTCGCGGTACACACGCTGCACCTCGTCGACCAGGTACTGCTGCACGGCACGGACGCCCTTGATCTCGAGCAGCTCCTTGGGGTCGCGGGCGCCTTCGACCAGCGCGTCGCCAGCGATGACCTCGTCGCCGTCACGGACCCGCAGCGGCCGCTCGCGCTCCACGGCGTGGAGGTCCTCGGTGCCGTCGTCGCCGATGACGGTGACGTTCCAGACCTTGCCGTCCTCGTCGTCGACGCGAACCACGCCGGAGATGCGTGCGAGCACCGCCTTGTTCCGCGGGGTGCGGGCCTCGAACAGCTCGACCACGCGGGGAAGGCCGCCGGTGATGTCACCGCCGGAGGCGGCGACACCGCCGGTGTGGAAGGTTCGCATCGTCAGCTGCGTGCCGGGCTCGCCGATCGACTGGGCAGCGATGACCCCGACGGCCTCGCCCGGCTCGATGGGGCGACCGGTCGCGAGCGACAAGCCGTAGGCAGCACCCGAGATGCCCAGCTCGCTCTCGTCGGTGAGCGGCGACAGCACCCGAACCGAGGTGACCTCGGGATCGTCGCGGAGCGCCTCCATCTCCTCGGTGCCCACCAGCGTGCCGCGGGCGAGCGTCGTGCCGTCGGCCAACTCGATGTCCTCGGCGAGCGTTCGGCTGAACAGACGGGTCTCGAGGTAGTTGCGCTTGCCCGGCTCGTCCGGACGCACGTCCTCGATCGTGATCGAGCGGATCGGGCCGCCCTCGGCGAGTGGGTCGCGGTCGTTGATGATGAGCTCCTGGGCGACGTCGACGAGACGGCGCGTCAGGTAGCCCGAGTCAGCGGTCCTCAGCGCGGTGTCCACGAGGCCCTTGCGGGCGCCGGGGGTGGCGATGAAGTACTCGAGGACCGACAGGCCCTCGCGGAAGTTCGACTTGATCGGTCGGGGGATCATGTCGCCGCGGGGGTTCGCGACGAGCCCTCGCATGCCGGCGATCTGGCGGACCTGCATCATGTTCCCGCGGGCACCCGAGCCGACCATCATGTCGATCGGGTTGAACTGCTTGGCCTTCATGGCCTTCTCCATGGCCCGCGTGACCTCGGAGGTCGCGGTCGTCCAGATCTCGACCTCCTTCTGCT
>JAFDWA010000117.1 GCA_018268735.1 Actinomycetota bacterium
CGTTCCGTCCTGCTCCTTCTTCGGTGCACCCCGGCTCACGTCCTCGGCGCTCGGATCGAGGACCTTCACACCGTCGTCGGTGACAGAGACGGTGTCGTCGAAGGTCAACACGACGTCCTTGGGCGCGGTCGGGACCACCTGGTCGTTGGCGGGGACCGTCGACACCAACGTCGCGTGCGCCGAGACCGGCCCAGCGAGCGGGCCGGCCGCCGCGATCAGCCCGAGCCCGACGATGATCCACAGAGCGACGCGACGCGACACAGCGGCGATGCTACCGAGGTACCCCGACCATGCCGGGCACGCGCCCCCGGCCGTCGATCTGCGCCTGGCAGGTGGCGCCGCTTGCATGCGAGGCGGATCGGACGGCACTGTCTCGAACGACAGCACTGCTCGAACGACAGCACTGCTCGAACCACAGCACTGCTCGAACCGTCGACGGCGCCCGTCACCGTGCGCACCGGCGACGACACCCAGAGCCGAGGGAGCGATCATGACCGACCACGCCGCGCCGAGCACCGACGGGATCACCTACGTGGTCGCCGACGGAGTCGCGACGATCACCATCGACGCGACCGACGTCGGCAACTCCCTGAGCCCGTCGATGCGAGACGGCCTCACCGAAGTGATCGAGTGGGCGTCGTCGGACCACAGGGTCCGGGTCATCGTCCTCACCGGTGCAGGCGAGCGGCACTTCTGCACCGGTGCGAACCTCGGCGGACCCCAGAAGCCGGCACCCGAGCGGCCGACCGATGCGCCGGAGCGACTCCTCGGCGACGGTGCGCGCATGATCCGACGCGGCTGGCAGCGGCTGATCGCGTCGATCCTCGACTCGGAGAAGCCGGTGGTCGCGCGCGTGAACGGCACGGCGGCCGGAGGTGGAGCGCATCTCGTGCTGGCCTGCGACCTGGTGGTGATGTCCGACACCGCGAAGCTCGTCGAGGTGTTCGTGCGTCGCGGCATCCTTCCCGACGCGGGCGGCGCGTACATGCTGCCGCGCATCGTCGGACCTCAGATCACCAAGGAGCTCATGTTCCTCGCCGACGACGTCCCGGCCGAGCGGTGCCGTGAGCTCGGCATCGCCAACCGCGTCGTCGCCGCCGGAGAGCTCGACGCATGCGTCACCGACATCACCACCCGGTTGGCCGCGGCACCCACCAAGGCGCTCGGACTCACGAAGTGGCTCGTGAACCGCAGCCACGAGTCGAGCCGCCACACCGCGTTCGAGGAGGAGGCGTTCGCGCAGGAGCTGCTCATGAGCTCGAGCGACTTCCAGGAGGGACTCGCCGCGTTCCGCGATCGGCGCCCACCCGAGTTCCGGGGTTGGTGACCGAACCGTCACCTCGTTGCTCGAACCCCGAACCCTGCCGACAGTCAACGCATCTCGCGTCATCTCATGTTGATCTGATGCATCCTGTTGCGTCACACTGCAGGCCATGCCGGGAAACCCAGCGCATCGACACGCGACACATCGACACGCGGCGCGCCGCTGCTTCCGTGCATCGACACGGTCGTGGCGAGGGGTCGCGGTCTGGGCCTGCCTGGTGCTGCTCGTCGCCTGCGTCGGGTGCACCGAGCCGGCGGGGGACGCGCTCGAGCCGCTGCAGAGCAGCCCTTCTGCTCGCCACGGGAACGCCGGGCCCGCCCGGACCGGAGCACCGACCACGACGTCGGAACCCTCGTCGGGAACCGGCTCGGGCACCGGCCCGCTCCCGGCACCGGAAAGGGAACCGGGCAGCGTCGCCACCGGAGCGGCAGCCGATCAGGCCAGGATCGTCGAGGGCGTGCTGCGACGTTACGACGATGCGCTGACCTCGCTGCTGCGGGATCCAGGGACCGCAGCCCGAGTGGATGAACCGACGCCTTCCGGGTGGCGCGCCACGATCGCACCGGGAGCGATCCTCGCCGACGACATCGGCGACGTCGCCGCGGCACGCCAGGCTGCGGGCGAGGTCGTCGAACCTCCGGCGGGACAGGACCGCTCCTACCTGCACCGGGTCGTGTCGGTCGACGTGAGCGGCCCGGACGCCCCGGCGGACCGCATCGAGTTCACCTGGTGCGGGTGGTCACCCGGGATCGTCCGAGATGCGGCGACGCGCCTCGTCGTCGACGACCGCGTCGCCCACACCACCGGCACCGGGGCCGCTCGCAGCATCGACGGAACCTGGCTGCTCGACTCGCTCGACGAGTCCACGATCGACCTGATGGCACCCGGCAGCCCCGACCCCTGCCGAGCGGGTCGATGATGCTCGCCGTGCGCAACCCCGGGCGCGTCGTCGCGGCAGTTCTCGTGGTGACGCTCGTCTGGCTCCCCGCATCGGCCGGAGCGGCGGGCGACGGCGGTGCGTCGTCGCACGTGACGCGTGACGGCCGGATCATCACGTCCATCCTGACGGGCCGACCCCTGCGGTACCGCGGGCCGGGGAAGGCGCCGGCGAGCTACTGGGTGACGATCAGCGACGTCGTGCTCGCGGACCTGTTCCGTCTCTTCTCCCAGCACCCCGAGCTCGACGACGACCCGGTGATCGGGGAGCTCCGTCGGGTCGTCGACGCCGGAGTGGCCGACGACGTGGACGTCCAGATCGAGGTCGTCGGAGGTCGCCTCACGACCAGGACCAGGCTCATCCCCGTGACTGCTACGCCCGTTCGAGCGATCGCCCGCAGGATGATCACCCTGCTGCCGACCCTCCGGTCGCAGATGACACCGCCCATCGGTGCTGCCGTCGTGATCGGCGAACCCACCTTCGCATCGTTCGATCCGAAGACCTGGGCAACGACGGTCGATCGGTCGCTCACCGTCGGCGCGCTGAGCGCACGGGTGCGGGCATGGCCGGTGTCGTTCGTGCTCTCCGGTGGCGATCCGCGTGACGATCGACCAGTTCGCTGCTCCGGCACGAGCCCGCCGTTCGACCCCGCCGATCCGGCCCCGCCGAGTGCACAGGCACGCCGGGGCGGCTCCTGCACCTACCGCTACCGCACCGCGACCGGGGTCCGAGGGCGTCGGGCACGGTGGTACGGATCGATCACCGTCGTGTGGCACGCCGAGTGGACCGCCGACGGGGTGAGGTGGTCCTCGCTCGGCGAGATCCCCCAGGTCTCGTTCTTCGCCCGCCAGGTCAGGACGGCGACCACGGCGATCGAGTCGCCGTCCTGACCTCGACGAGTCCCGGCGGTCAGCCGCCGGCTGTCGATCCGGAGCCCGCAGGCGTCTGGCGGTGTCGGGGGCCGTTGGTCACCAGCGACTGGATCCGGGTCGCAGCGTTCTGCTTCATGGTCGCGGCGCGAGTCGCATCCACCGTGCCGTCCGACACGGCCTGATCGATGCGCTTGTCGGCCTGCGCCACGAGGGCATCGATGACCTTCTGCGGGTCCACGCCCTTCTCCTGGGCGACCTGGGCGAGGGTCCTGCCGGCCTTCAGCTCGGTCCGAAGATCCGCAGCGGACATCCCGAGGGTTGCTGCAGCCGTCGACTCCATGGCCTGACGACGTTCCTTGCGCCGGGTCCGCTGCTCGGAGCGGAGTGAGTCGGAGGTCTCGACCACCTCGGCCTTCACGGCGTCCGCCTGCGCCTGGGTGAGCGTCCCGTCCTTCACGAGCGCGGCGAGCGACTGGTCGAGGACCTTCGTCGCCCGGCCCGCCATCGGGGTGCTGGCGTTCCTTCGGGGTGCCGACACCGTCGACGTGGTGGACCCCCCGTCCTGTGCACCCGCGATGCCGAGCGGGTTGACCGCAGCGATGGTCAGACCGCCGGCGGCGACCGCTGCAGTCACCGCGACACCGGCGAGCGCCCGGCGGGTCCGGGATCGACGGGCACGACCCGTCGGTCCACTGGTGTTGGCAGGTTGTTCGTCCATCCTCGTGTGCTCCTGTGCATCCGGCGGCGGCTGGGTGCCGCAGCGCCTCGATCCCGACACGGTGACAGCGACAGGTGAGAGATGTGTGAGCGATCGACGAGGAGCTGGTGTCGTTCGAGGAGGCACCCCGGCACGTACCGGCTTGTTCGCTCCCTGCTGCGCTCACTCCAGGCTGCGACCCCAGTCGCGGAGCAGGTCGAGGTAGTTCGTGGGGCTGTCCGGCGCGGGATCACCCGGCTGGTAGCGCACCGAGTGGATCGTTCCGGTGAACGGGAAGGACCCGTGGCGCTCGTAGACCTTCCAGCACACCGGGGACCGGCGGTCGAGGCCGACGTCGATCCCCTCGAACGGCGCCATCGCCATCAGCAGGCGGAACCCGGTCCCGGCCGCGACCGCGTCGCCGTCGACGGCGACGGCCAGGTCCCACAGGTCGTCGCCCGGGCAGGTGATGCGCAGCTCGAGGGTGTGACGCCCGGGACCGACCACCGGTCCCCGCACCTCTCCCTCCAGGCCGTAGCCGTTGTGCGCCGCGACCAGCTCGCCGGTGTCGTCGACGTAGAGCGAGTAGCCCCCGCCCTGGTCGCCGTGGGCGAACACGATCCCCCGGTCGCCCTCGCCCAGGGTCACGTCCGCGGTGATGGTGGCGTCGCGCCACAGGATCAGCCGCTGGGAGCGCCAGCGGTCGAGGGTCGGCGTCCCGGGGAACAGCACGACCGGCTCGTCGTAGCGCTCGACCCACGGCGGACGCAGCAGGAACCGGTAGCCGGTGCCCTCGTCCATCGGGAAGATCTGGTTCTCCCACGCTGCGGACTCCCACGCCTCGACCAGCTCGTCCCGACGATCGGGATGCTCGTCGGACAGGTCCCGGAGCTGCGTCGGGTCCGCCGTCATGTCGAACAGCTCCCAGTGGTCCGCCGAGAACGGGGTCCGGGCCGGGTGGCGGGTCACGACCTCCCAGCCGTCGCGGCGATAGCCGCGGTGGCCCTCGTTCTCGACGACGACGTCCCGGCTGCGCCCGACGGCGTCGGGGTCGGTGATCGTCGCCCCGAACACCGCCTCACCGGCCAGCGGCAGCACGGGGTTCCCGCGCCACTCGTCGGGTCGGGTCACCCCGGCGAGCTCCAGGAAGCTCGGCAACAGGTCGGTGACGTGCAGGTACTGGTCGCGCAGATCACCCCCGGAGCGCCCGGCGTCGGCCAGGGCCTTCGGCCACGACACGACGAACGGAACGGAGTGCCCGCCGCGGTGGGCGTTGATCTTGTAGAGCCGGAACGGCGTGTTCGACACCATCGCCCAGCCCCGCGGGTAGTGCGGCAGGGTGGTGGGCCCGCCCATGACGTCGTGTCGGGCCAGGTCCTCCTCGAACGGCTCGGCGGTCCCCTTGCGCTCCCAGTGCAGGGTCCGGAAGTACGCCGAGGTGCCCTGCTCCTGACCCTCCCGGGACCCGCCGTTGTCGGACGTGAAGATGAACAGCGTGTTGTCCCACTCGCCCATCTCCTCGAGCGCGTCGCGCAGCCGCCCGATGTTCTGGTCGAGGTTGTCGATCAGCCCGGCGTAGACCGCCATGTAGCGGGCGAACAGTCGCTTCTGGTCGTCGTCGAGGCCGTCCCACGGCGCGACGTCGTCGCCGGGCTCGGTGTTGCGCGGCGCGAGCTCGGCGCCGTCGGGGATCACGCCGAGGTCGACCTGGCGTTCGTAGCGGGCCTGGCGGATGGCGTCCCACCCGGCCCGGTAGGTCTCGGCGTGGCGTTCGACGTCGACGGCCTTGGCCTGCAAGGGGGCGTGCACCGCGGCCTGCGAGAGGTACAGGAAGAACGGCTTGGTCGGATCCGACGCCTTGGACTCACGGACCATGTCGATCGCCCGGTCGGTGAAGTCGTCGGTGACGAAGTAGCCCTCGGGGTACTCGTCGGTGCGCACCGCGTGGTTGTCCTCGATCAGGCGGTGCGGGTGGTGGAAGTTGGTGAAGGCGTCGAGGAACCCGTAGTAGCGGTCGAAGCCCTTCTGCAGCGGCCACGACGACCGGTCCCCGGCATCGTTGACCTCGCTGTCCTTGGTCAGGTGCCACTTGCCGACCATCAGCGTCTGGTACCCGG
>JAFDWA010000118.1 GCA_018268735.1 Actinomycetota bacterium
GGCGGCCACCCTTCGACGACCGTCGGGCCGTTCGAGCTCCTCATCCACACCGTCGCCCTTCGACATCGTCGACCCGCTCCGTCACCTGCTCCACCACCACCACCGCACTCGATCCCGAGGCGGCGAGGACGCTCCCTCGCGCCCGCATCATCAGAGCACGCGGAAGCGCCGCAGGGACCGACCTACTGCGTGCAGTCGGCCAGCCCCTCGGCAACACCTTCCCACGCCGCCCTGGTGACCTCATCGCTGTCCTGAGCGATGTGCCGGATGCTCCGGCCGAGGACCGCGAGGTCCTGGCGCATCAGCACGGTGTTGCCCTGGATGGCGTGCTCGTGCAGGTCGGCCAGGTTGTTCTGCACGTCCTTGCGATCCTCCGCGGTGAACATCGAGTACTTGCCAGCGAGGTCGTCCATCTGCTTGCGGGCATCCTCCATCGCGGACTTCGCCTGGTCGGGGGACTCGGCCTGGCGGACGTCGCAGATCGCCTCGCCGAACTTCTTCGCATCTCGCTCGGCGGTGTACTTCTGACTGCACCCGGAGGTGAGCAGCACGGCGGTCGCCGCCACGACAGCGGCCACGGTGGACATCGACTTCTTGGTCATCGGAGCTCTCCTGGAGGTTGCGGGACGATCAGGCGACGGCGAGCGTCTCGGGTGGACCCGAACGCAGCTTGAACGCGAGCACGATCTCGGTGATGCCACGCATCAGCGCGGTCAGGCCGACCCACAGCACCAGCAGCCACGCTGAGCGACCGGGCGATCCGATCGCCCAGATGCCGATCGCGATCTCGATCAGGCCGGACGCCAGCACCAGCCCCCACAGGTGGAGGACATGGCGCTCGGCGACGCTCATCACGACGTCGAACGTGCCCTTGACCAGCAGGTACCAGCCGATCAGCAGGGCGAGGATCCCGAAGGTCTGGAACGGCTCCATGAGGGCGAGGATCCCACCGATCAGGAACAGGGCGCCGAGGATCCCGTAGAGCCACTTGAGCGAGTCGACGTAGGCGATCGTCACGAGTTGGTTGATGCCGGCGGCGAGGAGCACGAAGCCCGTGAGGTAGCCGATGGCCACGGTGGTCCCGGGATCGACCGTGAGCACGATCATGGCGACGAGCACCCAGCCGATGCCCGTGACGAGGAACAGCCACCAGGCTCGGGTCAACTGGCGGCCGGCATCGGTCGCTTCGAGATCTGCGTTCACGGTCTGTCCTCCTGGGTCCTGGTTCTGGTGGTCGGGGTCCGGGCGAAGCCTGGGCCCCGGTCGAGGCCGGCGAGCGGTGCGGCTGGGCACATCACCGCCGGTCAGCGCTCCTCGACCGTCGACCGGTCGCCGCCGCTCCGTCGGTCGTCGTGGCCACCGGCTCGGTGGTGGCAGCCGGCACGCTCGTGGCTGCCGGCGTGGTCGTGGTGGTGGTCGTCGTCGGCTTCGACCCCTTCTGCGAGATCGCCTGGCGGAGCGCCTCCATCGTCGCGTTGTCGACGACACCGCTGGCCGGGACGTGCAACGCCGACTGGAAGGACTTCAACGCATCGGTCAACGCCTGGGTCCACTGCCCGTCGATCGGGCCGCTCCAGTAGCCCGCGAGCTTGAGCGTCGCCTGGAGGGCCGACGTGGCGGCGACCGCCTGGACTGCGCTGTCGGCCCCCTTGGCGACGAGTCCGGACTCGATCGCTGCGGCGGTCGCGGCGTCCACGTAGCCGGTCACGGGCAGACCGTGGGCGGACTGCAGGGCCTTGACCGCCTCGACGGTCGCCGGGCCGTAGATCCCGTCGACCCCACCCTGGTAGAAGCCGAGCGACTTCAACGCGGACTGCACCGCAGCCGCATAGCCCGTCAGGGCGACCTGCGCCTGCGCCTGCTGCTCGTCGTCGAGGCATCCTGCGTCGGACACGACCCGGAACCATGCGGCCTCCAGGGCGAACGCCGCGGCGTTCACCTGCTGGCCGGCCTGGGCGAGCGGCGTCGCGTCGGTGATCGAACCGATCGCGGCGTCGAGGTCCTCCTGCTCCGCTCGGACCCGATCCACGGTCGCAGCGGGGAGCAGCGTCGTCGAGGTCGACGGCGTCGCTGCTGACGTGGTCGTGGTCGACGATCCCGACCTCGCCGACTCGAGGTCGGCTTGGGCAGCCGCCAGCGCCGCTTGCGCCTCGACGACGTCGTGGTGAGCGTCGACCGCCTTCTGAGCGCTCGCCTTCACCTGCTGATGAGGAGCGTCGAGCTCACGGCCGAGCGAACGCACGTCGCCCACGGTGGCCGACTCCTCGGTGAACACCTTCCCATAGCGGTCGAGCGCGGCGATGTACCGCTGCGCATCCGCGCAGAACTCCGCCCGTGAGGCTGCTGCGGACTCCTGCGCCTCCGTCAGCGCCTCGGATCGCGCGTCGACCCCGGCCTGCGCCGTCTCGATCGGCGTCGACCGGGTGCAGCCGACGAGCACGAGGCCCGCCAGCACCAGCGCCACGGACGGTGCCATGCGGGCGGAGCTCACGTGAGGTCGACCCCTCTCAACCGATCCACGTCGGTCACCCCGTCCATCTCACGCCGTCCATCTCACGCCGTCCACGTCACCACGTCCATGTCACCTCCGGCCGGATCCGCGTGCACCGTCGATGATTGTACGCCTCCGTGTACAAGGGCGGCGGATGCCACCGGTCACCCCTGTCCGCTTGCGGCAACCACCCCACGGTGGTCAGATGGGCCGCGTCAACAGCCAACCCGCTGCGTGAGAGGAAAGCCGGTCGGAATCCGGCGCTGTCCCGCAACCGTGGGCCGGACTGCTGAGCCACCGAGCTCAGGAGACCGGCGAGTCGGATCACTCCCCCGGCGGACGAGCTTCGAGGAATCCGTCGTGGACTGCGGATGCCGGAGCCCGGGTGCTCCGTCGATGTGACGGACCTCCAGGGCCATCGGCCGGGAGGTGTGAGACGATGCGCGAGGTCGCAACAGGGACCACGTCGAGATCGAGGCTGCGCGTCGCCGCGGTCCTGACGTGCTGCGCCGGCGCCACGGCCATGCTCCTCGGCGGACTCGGCAGTGCCGGAGCCGCCACCCCGACGCCGACCAGATCCGCCGATGCCGCCCTCGGATGGCTCGCCGCGCGGCTCACGGCGAACGCCCACGCGATCCCCGGCTTCGGTCCCGGCACCGTCGACTGGGGCCTCACCGCGGACGCCGTGCTCGCCTTCGACGCAGCAGGACGCTCCACGGACCCCGAGGCGATCGCGACGCTCGACCGCCTCGCCGCGAACGCGACCGCCGCGACGACCTGGACAGCGAACGGCACGACGGTCCGCGACGCCGGAGCGACAGCGAAGACGTTGCTGGCGCTGCGCTCCTCGGGCCGTTCGTCGACTGCCGACGGCGTCGACCTCGACGCCGAGCTGCGATCGCTCATCACGACGAGCGGTCCGCAGATCGGCCGCTTCTCGGACCGGGTGCCGGACCCGTCGTGGGATGCCTCCAACGGGTTCGGCCAGGCCATGTCGGTGCTCGCCCTCGGCTTCTCCCCGGGCGGCGTCCCCTCACCCGCGGTGTCGTTTCTCCTGGCGCAGCAGTGCCCCGCAGGTGGGTTCCGCCTCACCTACGGATCGACCGCCGGCTGCAGCACCGACGCCGCAGCCGACTCCGATGCCACCTCGCTGGCGTTGCAGGCGCTGCTGTCGGTGGATCGGACGCCGGCAGTGCTCACGGCGTTGCGCCACGGGACCGACTGGCTGCTGGCACGACAAGCGCCCGACGGCTCCTTCGGCGGTACCGGACCGACCGCTGCAGCGAACGCGAACAGCACCGGCCTCATCGGCCAGTACCTGCGGGCGGCGGGCGCGACTCCGGCAGCCGACCGAGCGGCGACGTGGATCGCGTCGTGCTGCCAGCTGACCTCTGCGAACGCCACCGGCACCGCGGCGAGCAGCGACATCGGCGCGCTGGCCTACGACGCGGCGGCGCTCGCAGCAGCACTGCGCGACGGGATCACCTCGGGCGCATCCGACCAGTGGTATCGCAGCGGCACCCAGGCCGTGCTCGCGTTCGGGCTCGCGCCCTACGGGCCGGCTGACGCCGAACCGCTCCCCCCCACATCGACCACGACCACCACCACACCGACCACCACACCGACGACCGCTACACCGACGACCACCACACCGACGACCGCCACACCCGCCACGACGGCTCCCATGACCGCCGGGGCGTCGGTGGCGGGCACGGAGCTGAGCGCGGCCCCTGCACCAGCATCGACCGCCACGCCGCACTCGACCGCCACGCCGCACTCGACCACCTCGGCCAGCCCCGCGCCCGGGCTCGCGACCACCGGATCCGAGGTCGCGCTCCCGGTCGGGACCGGAGCGCTGCTGCTCATCGTCGGCGTCACCATCGCCGCAGCGACGCGCCGTCAGAGCCGACGGCCATGAGCACCGCGCGGGCGCTGGTCGCCGCCACAGCGCTCGTGTCGTCGGCGCTCCTGGGGATCGTCGTGGACAGCCCCCTCGCCGGTGCCTGGACCGACGGCGTCTGCCCCACCGCGTCCGGCGTGACCGTCGTCGTCGACTTCCAGGAGCTGGGTGGTGGCGTCCAGCTGCGATGCGCGAACGACGGTCCGGTGCAGTCGGGGTTCGACGCGCTGCAGCGCGCCGGGTTCACCTACCAGACCGCGGCGCGTTCGAGCGGGTTCCTGTGTCGGATCAGCGGCAAGCCGACCGACGACCTCTGCATCAACCCGTCACCCACGACCGCCTACTGGTCCTACTGGTCCGCTGCCCGCGGCGGCGACTGGTGCTACTCGAACCTCGGCGCCACCCGCCGGCCTCCGGAGGGAACCGTGGAGGGCTGGTCGTTCTCGCTCGACCGGGACCAGTCCTCTGCACCCCGACCGCGGGTGACCGCGCCGGCATGGGTCCAGGCCGCTCCCACGGTGCTGCGGGTCGGCGACTGCACGTCGAGTGCGACGACCCCCACCACGACACCCTCGACCTCGCCGACCGCACCGGCCCGCCCGTCCGCACCTGTCCCGGGTGGCCCCGCCTCGGCGCTCTCGCCTGCTGCACCCCTCCCCGGTGCCGGCGGGAGCCCCCCGTCGGGTGCTCCGGCCCCGCCGTCGAGCGCTGCCGTGGGCGGCGTGGGACCGACGACGGTTGCACCGGCCGAGGCCGACGGGGACCCAGCATCTGGGGACGGGACCGCGACGACTGCTGCGCTGAGCGGGCCGGCGTCGGCGCCGGGAGCCTCCACGACAGCTCATGACGAGGTGGCGTCCGCCGGCGCCGCAGCCAAGGAGCAGCACCACCCGGCGGCGGGCCCGGCCGGTTCGCCGCTCGGCGTGATCGCTGCGGTCGTCCTGGTCGCTGCACTGACCGTCACCTCCGTCGTGGTCCGCCGGCGGGTGACCGCGTCCGGGTGACGCCCCGGCGGCGCCGACTCCCCCGGGACCTCCACCCAGGAGCCTGGTGGATCTGGGCCCTCGGGATGGCGACCGCGGCGAGCCGGACCACCAATCCGCTGCTGCTCGCCGTCATCGTCGGCGCGGTGGCGGTGGTGGTGTCGGCCCGACGCACCGATGCACCGTGGGCGAGCGGGTTCGGCACCTACCTCGTGTTCGGGCTGGTCATCATCGCGATCCGCGTCGTGTTCCGGATGGTCTTCGACGCGCAGGACGGCACACACGTCCTGTTCACGCTGCCGTCGATCCCGCTGCCGGCCGCAGCCGCAGGCATCCGCATCGGAGGGGAGGTCAGCGCCGAAGGCGTCCTGGCCGCGATCTACGACGGGATGCGCCTCGCCACCATGATCGTCTGCCTCGGCGCCGCCAACGTGCTGGCGAACCCGAAGCGACTGCTCGCATCGGTCCCGAGCGCCCTCTACGAGGTCGGATCCGCGGTCACGGTCGCGTTGAGCGTGGCGCCGCAGCTGATCGAGAGCGGCCGTCGCGTCACCCGGGCCCGA
>JAFDWA010000119.1 GCA_018268735.1 Actinomycetota bacterium
CGGAGCGCGGCGGATAGAACAGCCCGTGGGCGTGCTCGCCGTCTGCGGTCGGGAAGGTGATCGAGCGCGATGTCGACACCTCGGCGGGATCAGGGCGCGTGACGCGACGATGGTCGACGAGCAGGCCGTCGCGGAGGTCGACGCTCCATGCGCTGGTCGGGCACGCGCCGCCACCGCCTGCAACGGCCACGACCGTGCCGCGCACGGCGAGGTGCTCGACCGAGGTGAAGCCGCCCTCCGGCGACGAGATCGGCGCCAGCGATCCGTCGCTCGGGTCCCACACCTGCACAGAGTCGAGGCCCCCCCTGCTGAGCGCGACCACGACGCGCCCGTCGTCGAGGAACCCGTAGCGGCACCCGCCCGACACCCATCGGGGCTCGCCGACCTCTCCCGACACGTCGAGCGCCGGCGGCCCCTGGTCGCCGGCTCCTTCGTGGGGGAGGCCGACCATCGGTGCACACCGGAGGTGCCACCAGTCCGCAGCGTCGTCGCACCAGAACAGCCGGCCGTCGGGCGACCACGACGGGAGGCAGGCCGCGACCGGCCGGTCGAGCGACCGCGCAGCGCCGCCGGCGTGCCCACCCGCGACACGTCGGGCGTCGTGCAGCTGCGGGTGCGTGCCGTCGACCTCCGTGCCCGGCACCGCGAGCCGTCCCGCCCAGACCTCCGCCGCGTCCCATGGCATGTCCGGGTGGTCCCAACGCAGCCAGGCGACGAGGGTCCCGTCCGGCGAGATGGACGGATCGGATGCCCAGTCGCCGTCGCGCACCAACGTGACGGCGCTGCCGCCGGCGGATGCCACCACCGCGAGCTCGTTGATCGGCTCGGACCCGATCCCCGACCCGACGTCGGGCGGGTGCAGCTCCCGCTCGCAGACGATCCACGCCCCGTCAGGCGTGAGCACCCCGGCAGCGTGGCGGACCGAACCGACACCAGGGTCCGCCAGCGCCTCGGTGACCCGACGGACGGCGCCGCCCGTGGTGTCGATCGCGACGATCGCTCCGCTCGGGCCGTCCACCCAGAACAGGCGCTCCCCGTCGCCCCACCAGGAGCCGCCGCCGTACTCGTTGACCCCGGAGCGCGCCGACATGTCGACGGGGCCCTCGGGGACCGACGAGGTGGCCGCGCCGTGGCTGCCCCCGTCGCTGCCCCGCCGGTCCCGGCACACGACGGTGCGCCCGCCGAGGTCGGGACGTTGCTCGGACCAGCGCACGATCGTCGAGCCGTCGCTGGCGACTGCGAGGCCGACCGAGGAGACGCGCACGGCACCGCCGGCAGCGACCTCGGGTGTGAGCGCGGAGGGCCAGGTCCCGAACTCCCGCACCTCCGGCTGCGCAGCCACCGGCGCCGCCCGGTCGCTCAACCCGCGACCAGCCGCTGGATGCGGGCGATGCCCTCCTCCAGGTCCTCGTCGCCGAGGGCGAAGGAGAAGCGGCCGTAGCCGGGTGCATCGAAGGCCTCGCCGGGCACGAACGCCACGTTCGCCTGCTCGAGGACCAGGTCGGCGAGCTCGAGCGTGGTCGCTGCAGTGTGACCCCCGAGGTCGCGACCGAGCAGCCCCGTGAGGTTCGGGAAGGCGTAGAAGGCACCTTCGGGCTCGATGCAGGTGACCCCGTCGATGTCGTTGAGCATGCCGTGGATCACCCGGCGACGCCGATCGAAGGTCTCGCGCATCATCGCGACTGCGGAGAGGTCGCCGCTGACCGCCGCCAGCGCGGCACGCTGCGCGACGTTGGCGACGTTCGAGCACAGGTGGCTCTGCAGGTTGGACACCGCCTTGACGACGTCGGTCGGGCCGATCAACCACCCGACCCGCCATCCGGTCATCGCGTAGGTCTTCGCGACGCCGTTGAGGACGATCGCCTGCTCGGCGAGGTCCGGGACGACGGCGAGGATCGAGTGGTGCTCGTGGCCGTCGTAGGTGAGGTGCTCGTAGATCTCGTCGGTGATCACGATCAGGCCGTGCTCGAGCGCCCAGCGCCCGATCGCCTCGATCTCCTCGCGTGGGTACACGGCGCCGGTCGGGTTGGACGGCGAGACGAACACGATCGCCTTGGTCCGCTCGGTGCGCGCTGCCTCGAGGGCCTCGACGGTGACCCGGAATCCCGTCGCCTCCGTCGTCGGCAGGACCACCGGCACCCCACCGGCGAGTCGGATGGGTTCGGGATAGGTCGTCCAGTACGGCGCTGGCAGCAGCACCTCGTCGCCGTCGTCGACGACCGCGAGGATCGACTCGTAGACGGCCTGCTTCCCTCCGTTGGTGACGACGACCTGCGACGGCTCGACGACCACGCCGGAGTCGCGCAGCGTCTTGGTGGCGATCGCCTCGCGCAGCTCGGGCAACCCCGGCGCAGGTGTGTAGCGGTGGTTGCGCGGATCGCTGCAGGCCTCGATGGCCGCCTCGACGATGGCTGGGGGCGTCGGGAAGTCCGGCTCGCCGGCGCCGAATCCGATCACCGGTGCACCTGCCGCCTTCATCGCCTTGGCCTTCGAGTCGACCGCCAGGGTCGCCGACGGGGCGATCCCTGCGACGCGACGCGAGATCCGGCTCGTGGTTGCAGCGGGGCTCATGCAGCGAACGCTACCCGGCCCGACATCGCGGGCACGCACGGGTATCTCCGGCCGGAGCGGCCCGGGACGCGCGCCAGACTGTGGGGGTGAGCACCCCCGACATCTCCATCCCCGACGACCTCCTCCCCCACGACGGCCGCTTCGGTTGCGGTCCCTCGAAGGTCCGCCCCGACGCCGTCGACATGCTCATCGGCTCCGCGCCGCACTTCCTCGGCACCAGCCACCGCCAGGCCACCGTCAGGTTCAAGGTCAGCGAGCTGCGCAACGGGCTCGCCGAGCTGTTCTCCCTGCCCGACGGCTACGAGATCCTCCTCGGCAACGGCGGGACGACGGCGTTCTGGGACGCGGCGACGTTCTGCCTGATCGACGAGCGCAGCCAGCACCTCGACTTCGGCGAGTTCAGCTCGAAGTTCGCGAAGGCCGCTGCCGCAGCGCCCCACATCGGCACGCCGGAGATCATCAGCACCGATCCCGGCCACCACCCCTTGGCGGTCCCCATGGCGGGCATCGACGCCTACTGCCTGACCCACAACGAGACCTCGACGGGCGTCGCGATGTCGATCGAGCGACCCCACGGCGCGGATGACGGCTCCCTCGTGCTCGTCGACGCGACCTCGGCCGCGGGAGGGCTGCGCTTCGACCCCTCGGAGCTCGACGTCTACTACTTCGCACCGCAGAAGTGCCTTGCCTCCGACGGCGGGCTCTGGATCGCTGCGTGCTCACCCGCGGCGATCGAGCGGATCGAGCGGATCGCAGCCGGTGACAGGTGGGTGCCGTCGTTCCTCGACCTCGGCATCGCGCTCGAGAACTCGCGCAAGGACCAGACCTACAACACCCCAGCGCTCACGACGCTGTTCCTCGCCACGGAGCAGGTGCAGTGGATCCTCGACAACGGCGGCCTCGAGTTCGCCGCCGGCCGCTGCGACCGGTCGGCAGCGACCATCTACGGCTGGGCCGACGCGCACGAGCACGCCACCCCGTTCGTCGCCGAGGAGGAGATGCGCTCGCACGTCGTCGCGACCATCGACTTCGATGACGACACCGATGCCGCCGCCGTCGCTGCGGTGCTGCGCGACAACGGCATCCTCGACACCGAGCCGTACCGCAAGCTCGGCCGCAACCAGCTGCGGGTCGCCCTGTTCCCCGCGATCGACCCGGAGGACGTCGCCGCCCTCACCCGTTGCATCGACTTCGTCATCGAGCAGCTGTCCTGATCCTCTCACTCGCGATCGTCCTGATCGCCGCCCTCCTGGCCGGTCGGGCCGCCGAAGCGGTCCGGGTCCCCGCGGTCGTCGGGGAGATCGTCGCGGGCCTGGTGGTGGGGCCGACGCTGCTCCACCTGGTGTCACCCAGCGCCGAGCTGGCGTTCCTCGCCGAGCTCGGCGTGCTGGTGCTGATGTGCCAGGTGGGACTCGAGCTCGAGACCACCGAGCTGCGCGCCGTGGGCACCCCGGCGGTCCGCGTCGCGCTCATCGGGGTCGTCGTGCCGCTCGTCACCGGTTGGGCCGCCGGCATCGCACTCGGCGTCGACGGCGCGACCTCGTTGTTCCTCGGGGCGACGCTCGTCGCCACCTCGGTGGGCGTCACCGCCCGCACCTTCGGCGATCTCGGCACTCTCGACAGCACCGAGGCGCGGATCGTGCTCGGCGCGGCGGTCGTCGACGACGTGCTCGGGCTCCTCGTGCTCAGCGTGGTGCTGCGCGTCGCGACCGACGGACACGTCGACGTCGTCGGCACGCTCGTCGCTCTCGTCGTCGCAGTCGGGTTCCTCGCCGGGTCCGTCGCGATCGGCATCCGGGTCCTCCCGCGGGCGTTCGCCTGGATCGGGCGGCGCGCGGGTGACGGACCAGTCGTGCTCGTCGCCGCGATGATCCTGGTGCTGTGCCTCTCGGAGGGAGCCGCCCGCGCCGGCCTGGCGGCGCTGATCGGCGCGCTGGTCGCCGGCATCCTGATCGCCAGGACCGACCAGGCGGAGCGGGTGGGCCGAGGCCTCGCCCCGATCGCCGGCCTGCTCGTGCCGGTCTTCTTCGTGTCGGTCGGCCTCGACGTCGACCTCGGGGCGCTGGGGTCGACCCGGGCCGTCGTGCTCGCTGGAGTACTCCTCGGCGTCGGCGTCCTCGGCAAGCTGCTCTCGGGAGCCGGCGTCGGACGAGCGCCGGGCGCGGACCGGTGGATCGTCGGTTCGGGGATGGTCCCCCGTGGCGAGGTCGGACTGGCGTTCGCCGCAACCGGGCTGGCGGCCGGAGTCCTCGACGAGCAGCGATACTCGGCGGTCATCGTGGTCGTGTTGGCCACCACGGTCATCGCCCCGGTGCTCCTGCGGCGACGGCTGCGTTCCCACGAGCGAGCGAAGCGGGCGCGAGACTGACCCACGGCACGGCCACCGGCACGACGTCGGCGACCGTCCGCCAGGGGGACACATGCCGACTGCTCAGGAGATCCGCGCGCAGCTCACCGGGCCGGGCGGGCCGTTCGAGGTCGTGGAGGAGGACGTCGACGGCCACCGGATGCGGGTCTACAAGGACCGCTTCGACGATCTCCGAGTCGTCGCGGCGTTCGGCCAGGCCCACGGCGAGAAGACCTTCATCGTCCACGGCGACGAGCGCATCAGCTACGCCGAGTTCATGCGCAGGGCCAACTCGATCAGCAGGCGGCTCGTGGCGCTCGGCGTCGGCCGCGGCGACCGGGTGGCGGTGCTCAGCCAGAACAACCCCGAGTGGTGCGCGACGTTCTGGGGCACCGTCGACATCGGTGCGGTCCTCGTCGGGCTCAACGGCTGGTGGATCACCGACGAGATCGTCTACGGGCTCACCGACTCCGCGGCACGCGTGCTGGTCGTCGACCGCCGGCGCCTCGAGCGCGTCATCGACGAGCTGGACCGCATCGACACGCTCGAGCACGTCTTCGTCATCGACGCAGATCCCGGCGAGCTCGCCGCCGCCGACGGCACGGTGAGCCCGAAGCTGCACAGCTTCGACGAGCTGCTCACCGAGCCGACCGACGACCTGCCGACGGTTCCGATCGGCGAGGGCGATGCGGCGGTGATCTTCTACACCTCCGGCACGACCGGGCGGCCCAAGGGCGCGATCTCCACGCACCGCTCCATGATCGCCAACCTGCAGAACACGGTGTTCCTCATGACCGCCGGCTCGATGGCGCAGCCACCGTCGGATCCCGGCGTCGAAGCTCCACCGACCGATGGCACCGGCCAGCCCGTGGCACTGCTCACCTCGCCGTTGTTCCACGTGTCGGGGTGCCACTCCGGCCTCGTCGTCGGGATGATGGGCGGGTTGCGACTCGTGATCCTCCCCGGGCGCTTCACACCGGAGGCGGCGTTCGGCGCGATCGAGCGCGAGAGGG